>CAYYWP010000011.1:0-27533 GCA_964475125.1 uncultured Binatia bacterium (SeqCode)
GGAATCTATTTCTTCTACGCCGCGGCGCGTTGGCTGTTCGGCTCGGGCATGGGTGCGGTTCGTCTGCTCGAAGTCCTCGGATTCGCCTCGTTGATCTGGGCTTTTGCCATCCTCTCGCGCCGCTTCGTGAACAGCGCGAGCGCCGGCGTGATCGCCGCCGGGCTCGCCGTGTTGACGCAGGTCCAGCTCGAATTCTGGAACACCGCACAACCGTCGAGTTTTGGCGCCGTCGTCGTGGCCTGGGCGTTGGTGTTGGCCACTTCCGAGCGACGATCATGGACCGGCGCGGCATGGATCGCCGCCGGTTTCCTGTACGGTACGGCGGCGCTGCTGAAACCGCCGCTGGGTGGGGGGATCGCCGTGAGCGTGGCCGCAGTCGCGTATCGACGGCGACAGCGCGCAGTCGCGGGCGGTTGGGGGGGAGCACTGATGGTCCCGGCAGTCTACTTCGGCGTCGGCGTGTTCCTCCCCATCGCGCTCACAGTGGCCTACTTGTGGACCGGCGGCGCGCTCCGTGATGCGTCCTGGGCGCTATTCACTTTCACGCCGGGGTACACGCTGGCCAGCTGGCAGGGCCCCAGCATCGCCAGCTTACTCCTGGACGCCGTACGGGGGTGGGCGACGGACTTCTCCGCGGTTTTGCCGGTGGGTCTGCTCCTCATGGTCGGGTTTCCGGTCCTCAGCGAGCGCGAGCGCGAGGCGTGGTGTCATGTCGGCGGCGTGATCGCCGTGACGCTGATCGGTGTCGCGCTGCAAGCAAAGTTCTTTCCCTACCACTTTGCGACCACCCTCGCCCTGACGGCGCTGCTCTCCGGTTGGGGGTGGTGGAAAGTGTGGATACGCGTCCGCCAGCGCCTGTTCGGAGTGATCGCGCTCGCCGGCGTGTTTTCCCTTCTCCTCGGCCTGCGCACCGCGACGCATGGTCTGCCCGACAGTTTCTGGGAGCGTTGCCGCCAACGCGCGGTGGCGTTCTTCGACCCGGCGGTGCGAACCGCGATCGGGGACCGCCTGTACAGCACCATTGACTTCGATCGCGAAGCGAATCGGCGCGTTGCCGAGTGGATACGGGCGGAAACCCCCACCGACGCGAAGGTGTTCATTTGGGGTTTCGAACCGGTCATCTATGATTGGGCACAACGCCGCCCCGCCAGCCGTTATATCTACGACATTCCACAACGGGCGAGCTGGTCGCGAGAGGAGGCGCGATCGCAGTTGATGTCCGACCTCGCCGCCGCGCCTCCGGCGGTCATCGTCGTCCAGCATGCCGATCGCTTCCCGTGGGTGACCGCCGACGACCAGGATAGCGCCGGGGCGCTCGAAGCCTTTCCGGCCCTCCAAGCTTTGCTGAACGCGGCCTACGAGCCGGCGGCTCGGATTGCGTGCTTCGACCTGTATCGGCGCCGTCGTCATCCGCCGCCGGCGGTCAGCGCCGATGGTGAGTCGGTCCCTTACCAAACGGGAGATCCGCCCGCCCGCTGACCACACCTCGGTGCTGGCCCGCGGGCTCGGGATCACAGCCGACCCCACCAACGAACCCACGCCGACAGCCTCGATTCGTGTATCCTTTTGCCCGGATGATCGTTATGAAGTCTGTCCGTGGGGCTCTCGCGAACCCTCATCACGCTCATTGCCGTGGCGACGTGCGCCGCCGCTGCATGCCAGAGGACGACGTCGCCGGTCGCGCCGGCACCGAACGTCGTGCTGCTCGTCATGGACACGGTACGCGCCGATCGGCTGTCCACGTATGGGTACCCGTTGCCGACCGCGCCAACCCTCGATGCGCTGGCCCGAGAGGCGATTCGATTCGAGAACGCGTACTCCACCTCGAGCTGGACGCTACCGGCTCATGCGTCGCTGTTCACCGGTCTCTTTCCGGACGTGCACGGTGCCAATCAGGAGCATTGGCGTCTCGACGACCGATTCACGACCCTGGCTGAGTTGTTGGCGGACAAGGGCTACGCCACGGCAGCCTTCTCGGCCAACCCGTGGGTGGCCTATCGCACCGGCCTCATGCAGGGCTTTCAGCACGTCCGCGAGATGTGGCGCCGGGAAGAACAGCCGCGGGCAGCGACGGGCCATCCCACCAACGCACGGGTGCGTGAGTGGCTCGCGGACACGGACCTCGACCGTCCGTTTCTCCTCTTCGTCAACTACATGGAGGCGCACTATCCGTACGATCCGGCCGAACCGTATCGCTCGCGGTTCGTCCCCACGGGCGTCCCCGCGGAGCTGCGAGCGGAAGCCGAGATTCGCTGGACTGAGTGGTACCTCCAGCGGCCCGCGATGAGCCCGGTGGCCCAGCACTTCCGCGGCGCGCTGTACGATGCCGAAGTGAATGCGGTCGATGCCGCCGTCGGCGAGTTGCTCGCCATCCTCAAACAGCGCGGGGTCTACGATACGAGCCTGATCGTTGTCACCGCCGATCACGGCGAGAACCTGGGCGACCACGGTCACCTCGATCACGTCTTCTCCCTGTACAATACGACCATGCGCGTGCCCTTGCTGATCCGCCCGCCCGGCGCCGCGCCGCCCCCCGCCGTGCGGACGGACCCGGTGCAACTGACGGATCTCTTCGCGACCGTAGTGGCGGCGGCCGGTGCGGAACCACTGCCGTCGCCGCCGCGGGCGGTCGACTTGCTCGCAACTGTCGTGCCGCCCGATCGGCCGGTATTGGCTGAGTACGACTACCCACGCCAGGCGCTCGATGTGTTTCCCGTCGCCTCGCGCGACGCGCCGGCGCTCGCGCCGTTCAAGCGACAGCTCCGCTCGCTGCAGGTGCGCAACCAGAAGCTGATCTGGGCCTCCGACGGACGCCACGAGCTCTACGAAATGGACCGCGGCGACGACGAGGTCGATAACCTCATCGGTAGCCAGGCCGATGTCGCACAGCGTCTCGAATCCCAGCTTCACAGCCTCACCACCGCGCAGGCCGGCGAACCGCCGCTCAATGATGCGCCGCACCCCGATCCCGCTACCGAGGAGCGGCTGCGCGCGCTCGGGTACGCGCACTAGACGTTTGACTCCCTGAGCATACTGCGTCGTCATCATCATCTTGAACCGCTGCACCACCTCCATCTTGAACCGCTGCACCACCTCCCCCAGCGACAACCCCGGGCATGGGGTGGTGGATGGTAGGGGCAGGCCCCCGTGCCTGCCCGGCGTGGGGGTGGTCGATGGTCCTGCCTGAGCGGGTCAGGGCGGCCACGGGGGGCCGCCCCTACGGTATGAGCGCCACAGGCCGGCTGGTTCGGGCGAGGAAGCGGACGGAAGGATGAGCGCGGCCTGTTTCAACCGACTGCTAGAGGTGAGATGAAGCGAGGTTGATTCCGGGCGTGAGATGGAGCGTTCAGGGTCGAGCCGCCGGCGCACAGGCGAACCGAAACGCCCGTCGCGCCAGTATCAGATCGCCGCTTGCCGCGGGTGGACAGGTGGCCAGACTATGGGTCTGCATGGGGGCGAATCCGGTGACCGTGTAGGGCGTCGTGGGTCGAAACACGGTGGCGGCGAACTGGGGTTGAGATGTGCGGTCCAGCACTGACCATAGTGGGACGACGTCGAGGTAGCGCGGCGGGTGGGCGTCGAGAAACTGCTGCGCGCCGGGGGCGAGTATCTCCGGGGTATTGAGTCCCATGAGATCGACGACGAAGGCGCCGCCGAAGTAGCGGACGGCGCCGGCGTCGACCGCCCAGACGACGTCGGTTGGCGCAGCCGTTGCCAGGGAGCGGCCGAGCGCAACCTGCACGTCGTCGATGTTGCGCGCGTCGTTGGCCAAGCGGCGATAGCGTTGCGGCGCGCCGGCGAGCATGCCGGCCGCGAGCAGGGCCAGCACCGCAGCGCGCAGCAACGGGAGGGCAGCCGGAATCAGCCCGGCGAGTGCCGCGTCGACGAGGATCGGCGTCGAGGCGAGCATCAGCGGCAGGGCCGGGAGGATGTAGCGCTGGTGGTAGAACGCGCCCGGGTCGTGCGGCGGGATGAGGAGAAAAGACAGCCCGCAATAGATGACGCCGGAGACGAAGGCGGCGACCGGAACCGCCAACTCGGCTTCCGCGCGCAGCCGTCGCCGAATGGCGAGTGCGCCGATCGCCAAAGCGCCGATGACCACCACTGCGGTGGCGATCGTCACACTCGGCAGCAGGCCGGCGAAGCCGAGGTGCAACGCCGCCAGTGGGTCGGTGTCGTGCCCGACCTTGGCGTAGAATGTCGCCGGCAGCGGCCAGCCGGAAGTGGCCACGTTGCGCGCGGCAAGGGTGGCGCCAGCCGCGGCGCTGCCGAGTAACCCGGCGAATGCGAGCCGGGTGAAGCGGCGATCGATCGCGCCGGCGACGAGTGGCAGCGAGACGGCGATGATGGCGAGCTCGGGCCGCGCCGGGACGGCCAGCGCCGCCACCGCGCCGACGGCTGGCCATGACGCGCGAGCCGTGGCCCAGGTCAGCGCCGCCGCCGCCAGCGCGGCGAGGGCGACTTCCATGCCGCTGAGGCTGGCGCCGATCAGATCGGGGTGCACGGCGACCAAGAGGGCGCCGGCGAGACGCACGCTGGCGCGATCAGGGCGGACGGCAAAGGCGGCGTAGAGGAGGAGGGCGCAGAGGACGTGCAGCGAGAAGCCGATGCCTTTCACGCCGTGCACGATCACCCGTGGATCGTCCGAAACGAGATGCGGCAGCGCCACCACAGCACTCCACAGCGGCGCCGTCGATCCGGTCGCGGCGACGCCCGGGTTGTAGGCCAGCGTGCCGGAGCGAGCCAGCTCGCGGCCGTAGACGGCATGGATCCAGGCGTCGTCGAGCGGGAAGCCGCGCTCGCGCAGGTAGTCCGGCGCGGCGCGCTGCAACAGCAGGGCGCCGAGCAGCGCCGCCAGCACGATCAGGAATCGCGCGCTGCGGCGACCGCCCCTCGATACGCCGTCCTCGGCGGCCAGTTGGGGGGGTGACTGGGATCGAGAGACGCTGTTCGCTGGCGAGGTCGCGTTGCGTCTCATCGCTCGTCGTGGATGACGCGGTAGAGTCGCCAGCGACCGGTGTCCGTGACTGCCACCAGGGGCAGGCGGGCGGTCTGGGCGTGGATTTCCGCCGCGCCGTTGATCAGCGCGTAGTCGAAATACGAAAAGTCGCTCGGCGTCACGCGCTCGGCGAACCATTCCAGGCTGTGGGTCCAGGGCGCCGTGCGGCGTCGCTTGAAGATGACCGGACTGGGAGCGAAGCCGGCGAACGAGGTGTTCAAAGTGCCCCCGTGCAACACCTGCGCGTAGGCGAAGGTCTGCAAGAACGGCCGGCCTTTGATGATGGGGCTCTCGCGCACCAGGTCGAGGCCGAGCACGCGCGCCCCATCCGGCAGGGCGGCGAGCGCGGGCGACAGTCCCGAAAGCTCATCGCGCTCGAAGCGTTTCCACGCCAGGGCGGTGCTGAGGCTGAAAACGATGATGACCGCCAGGGCCAAGCCGAGCTGCTGGCGGGCGAGGCTGACGGGTCGCGGGGCAGCGAGGATGAGCAAGGTCGCGCCGGCCGGCAACCAGCGCGCCGCGAACTGGATGGTGTTCATGTGCTGGTCCGGCAGCAAGAGCGCCAGCAGGCAGAGCAGGATTCCGGCGCTCAGGAGGTCCGCGTCGATCGCCTGTCGCCACACGGCGCGCTGCTGCCACAGCCCGGCGATCACCCACAGCGCGCACAAACCGGCCACGGCGTATTCGGCCGCGCCGTATAACCCCCCGAGCATGGCATCGACCAGCCAGGTGGGATCGAGGCGCCACGGCGGCGGCGTGAACCACAGCGTGGGCGAGACGAAGCCGAGCTCGGCGAGGCGTGGATACCAGAGACTCGCCAGGACGACGACGGGAACGACGCTGGCGACGCGCCTTGCGGCCACCCGCGCCGGCGCGCGATGCATGAGGCAATACACGATCAGCCAAGCGACGCCGACGACGAACCACAGGACATGGCTGAAGTAGAGGAGGAGCGCCGCGCCGAGATGCCGCGCGGCATCGACGCGCGTACAACGCTGCGGCGGCGTGTGCAGGACGACGAGCAGCCAGACTGCGAAGGCCAGCCAACCGACCGCGAAGCTCAGAAAGCCCCAGTAGATCGTGTGGTTGAAGAACAGCACCGAGGCCAGGATCGACGCCGCCAGCGGCCGGTTGCGCGCCGCCGCGAGGCCGTGTACGGCGGCGACCCAGAGGACGGCGAGCGCGGCCAGCGCGAGGCGGCCGGCATCGGCCGGACCGGCGACCGCCCAGGCGAGGCCGAGGATGCCGTAGGCGGTCGAGTAGGGCGTCAGCCACTGGACTCGATAGCCACTCTCCGGGTTGCTGACGGCCTCGAGAAAGAGCCGGATCTGGGCCACGTGTTGGGGGAGATCGGTGAGCGGTGGAAACTGTACGACGAGGAACGGCAGCGCCGCGGCGATGGCGCACGCGACCGCCCAGGGCATGCGACCCGCCGCTGCCCACTCCCGACTCACGCCCACCGCGCACTCCTGAGCAAACGGTGTACCATCTGCCACGTCACCGACCGGATGTACGCGCCGTACGCTTGGAGCCTTTTTCGTCCGCTCTTCACGGCCGGCGGTGTTGTCTCGATGGCGCCCGCACCGAGCGCGGACGTCATCGCCGGCCGCCGAAAAACCCGCCGCTCACCCTTCGACGGGCTCAGGGCATGTCCTGAGCTTGTCGAAGGGTGGGCGGAGAAGTGCAATGAAATCGGCGAGGGGTGCCAGAAGCAGTGACCGAAGATGCCGGTCCTGTTGCGCGATGGCGGGTGCGCGGCGTAGAGCGCTTCGCGGGCACTGGCGCGAGCGGGCCAAGGTGGAGAGACAACCTATGACAGCGTGGATGATGCAGCGGCTGGCAGCGATGATGTTGGCGGGTGTCCTCGCCGGGTGCGCCAGCATGGAATCGATGCAGCGCAAGGTCTCGGAGGCCTTCGGTGGCGAGAAGCAGGCGCCGGCTCCGGCCGCGGCGCGAGGTGAGGTCTTCTACGTCGGGCGCGATGGGCTCAAGGTCTACGACAAGCCCAGCGCATCGTCGACTGTGGTGACGACGCTGCACCGCAATCAGCAGGTGACCCGCTACGGCTTGGAGCGCGGCTACGCCAACGTGCAGGTCGCCGGCACGGGCGTGCGCGGTTGGGTCGACAATGCCCAGCTGACGGTGCGCAAGCTCGCCGCCCCCGAAACGCCGCAGCGCGCAAATCAACCGCCAGCGGCCGAGCCACCGGCGGCGGTTCCGCCACCGGCCGCGAGTGACGCGCCGCCACCGGCAGCGAGCGACGCGCCGCCGCCGGCGGCTGAGTCTGCGCCCGCGCAGCCGGCCGAGGCGGAGGCCGATGCGGAACAGCCAGCCGAGCCACCACCGCCGGCGGCGCCCGTTCCGGCCAAGGCCGGGCCGTCCGATGCGGTAACGCCGTCGGTATTCGATCCCTTCTGAGCCGCTGGCCGGCCCCGCGCCTCAGCCTGAAGGGCTGCGACAATGGCGATCGCTGACGCGAGCCCTTTGCTACGCACGCTGCTGCGCGTCTCGGAGGAGCGCAAGCGCTTCCTGTTGGGAGAGATCGAAGGCGGATCGATCCCCAACGCGGTGTACTACGTCCTGCTCGGCGCCTCGGAGCTGATTGCCGCCTTCGGGCTGATCACCGACAGCGCCATGACCCTCATCGGCGCCAACGTCGTGGCGCCGCTCATGATGCCGATCTTCGGCGTCGCGCTCGGCCTGGCGCGCGGCGATCTGCGGCTGCTGCGCAACGCGCTGCTGGCCGAGTTCGGCGGTGCGCTCCTCGGCGTCGGCCTGACCTTCGTTCTCGGCCTCTTGCCGCTCGCCCAGGAGGTGACGCCGACCTTATTGGCGCAGACTAGGCCGACGCTGATCGACCTGCTGGTGGCCGCGGTGGCGGGGCTCGCCGGCTGTCTGGCGATGATCGACGAGCGCATGAGCCCGGCGCTGCCGGGCGTGGCCATCGCCACCGCCCTCAATCCGCCCATTGCCGCCATCGGTCTCTGTCTCGCCTTCGGAGCCTACGAGGGCGCCTGGGGCGCATTCCTCCTCTTCTTCGCCAACTTCCTGGCCATCCTAGGCGTCGGCGGGGCGGTGTTCCTGGCGGCCGGATTCGTCACCCGCGCCGAGTTCGGCACCGTCGGTGACGTCGCCCGGCGCTTTGCCGCTGCTGCCGTCGGCTTCGTGCTGGTCGCGGTGCTCCTGACCAGTCACCTGGTGGCGCTGGTGCGCGAGGCGCGCACGACGCGGCTGGTGACCGGCGTGCTCGACACGGAGCTCGCGCAGGAGCCGAACACGGCGCTCACCCAGCTCATCCTCGACCGCCGCGACGACAAGCTGGCCGTCCTGGCGGTGCTGCGCGCCCCGCGCGTGCTGTCGCCACCGCGCGTCAAGGCCATCGAAGAAGCGCTCGGCGCGCGGCTGCAGGAGCCCGTGGAGCTCTTCATGCGCGTCGTGCTGAGCAAGGACGTGGCGGCGAGTGGCTCGACGAGCTTGCTGCCGCATCTCAGCCTGGACGGGACGTTCACGCGGGCGACGCTGTCGCCCGACGTGGAGTTGCTGCAGCAGAGCGAGCAGGTGTTGCGGGAGCTGGTCGCCAACCGTCCCGACGTGACGCTCAATGACGTCTCCATGGTGCGGCTGCCGTCGGGTCCCGTCGTCGTGACCAGTATCCAGAGCGCGCGCACCCCACCTCCGGAGACGATCCGGCGGGCGGAGGACCTCCTGCGTTCCCGCCTGGGCCAACCGGCGCTGCGGCTGGTCGTGCGCTCGGTGGCTTCGACCGACGTCACGAGCAAGGGGCAGATCCTGTTCGGCCAGGCGCACTTCGGCGATCTCAGCGGCGCGGAGGCGGAGTTGCAGGCCCGCGTCGAGACGGCGGTGCGCGCCGAGCTGGCCGGCCTGGAGGCGGACGTGGTCACCGCCGTCGATGGCATTCCGGTCGGGGATCGCTGGAAGGTCCGCGCCGCGGTCGTCGGGGCGCGGGTACCGACCCCGGCGGAAGTTCGCTCGGCTGCGCAGCGAGTCGAGCGCACCACCGGCCAGAAGATTGAGCTGTCGATCTGGATGCGCTCGGAGGTCCTGGTGACGGCGAGCGGGATGATGCCGGTCGGCGAGCAAAGCGCCGGCGGGTCTGAGTGATTGGGGATCCAATGCGGATCGGCTTTGTCACCGACACGTATGAGGATGGCCTCGGTGGCGGCGTGGTGACCGCCGTGCGCTTCGTCGAAGCGCTGCGGCGCTCGCATGAGGTCACGGTGCTCGCCACCGGCAAGCCGCAGCCGGGCAAGGTGGTCGTCCCCGGCTTCCGGTTGCCCCTGCGCGCGCAACGCGAGACGCGCTTCACCTTCGGCTGGCCGGCGCGGGCGATCCTCGAGGACACGCTGGCGAGCATGGACATCGTGCATGTGCAGCTGCCGTTCACGCTCGGCTTCGGCGCCATCCGCTGCGCCCGCCGTCTGGGGCTGCCGGCGGTGGCGGCGTTTCACGTCCAGCCGGAGAACGTGCTGCTCAACCTCGGGCTGCGTTCGGCGCGGCTCTCCCGTTGGCTGTATCGGATGTTGGCGCGCCACTTCTTCGCCCTCGCGGACGCCGTGGTCTGCCCGACTCCTTTTGCGGCCGAGCTGCTGCGTGCGGCTGGGGTCACCGGGCCGATCGAAGTCGTCTCCAACGGTGCCTCTCCCCGCCCACAGCGTGAGGTGCTGCGCCGTGCCGCCGGATCGGCGGAGCCACACCTGCTGTTGTGCGTCGGCCGCCTGGCGGCCGAGAAGCGCGTCGATGTGGTCATCGAGAGCGTGACCCACTCGCGGCACCGCGACCGCCTCCGGCTGGTCGTGGCCGGCGCGGGTCCGCTCGAGCTCCGCTTGCGCCGGCTCGCGCAGCGCCGCGGCGTACCGGTGGAGTTCGGCTACGTCAGCCAGGACCGACTGGCGCAGTTGCACGACGAGGCCCGCGTCTTCATCCACGCCAGCGAAGTGGAGTTGGAAGGCATGGCGGTCGTCGAGGCCATGGCGGCCGGGCTGCCAGTGCTGATCGCCGACGCGCCGGCGAGCGCGGCGCGCCGCCTCGCCGTCGACGAACGCTTTCTCTTTCGACCGGGCGATCCGCGCGACCTGGCGAAGCGCCTCGATGCCCTCCTCGACTCCCCCGACGCCCTGGCCTTCGGCGGGCGTCGCAACCTCGAACACGCCGCCGCGCTCGGCTTCGATGATTGCGTCCGCCGCCTGGAGGAATTGTATCAACGCCTCGTGGACGGGGCGGGCGGGCGGCTTCGGCGCATGGCTCGCTGAGCTAGCGGCGGCGGCGCGTGCGGGCGCGCCAGCGCACCGATCCACCACCGGCCGGTTCGCAAGGCCGTCCACGACATGTCGTGACGCCCCCGGGCTTGCAGGCGGCAGCCGAAATACGATATTTCGGCGCTCCGGCGCATTCGGCGGGTAAGCGCGAACGCTGTGGCGTCCTGTGTATTCTTCCAAAGACAAAGACAAATCGGGGGGTGTGGCTCATGTCGGTTGTGGAGCCGTGCCGCCTGGGGGGGTGAGTAAGCGATGAAGTTCGACGTTGCGAAGAGCCCGTACGGTCCTGACGACGAGATCGGCCGACTGAACGAGATCACCCCTGGCTCGCGCAAGAAGGTCCTGGAACGCATCGATCCGACGCGGATCTACGACCTGTCGGTGGAGTACTTCGTCGGCATGCCGTCGTGGGATTTCTTCGGCGATCCGCCCTACCAGATTTGGATGACCCACACCCCGGACGGCACCGTGGTCGACAACCCGGCCAACGTCGACGAGGCGCAGAACCGCTACCTGGCGTATTCGGGCGACGCGATCTCGATGTACACCCACTGCGGCACGCACATCGATACGCTCAATCACTTCGGGTACAACGGCAAGATCTGGAACGGCTACAAGGCCTCCGAGCACCTGGGCTCCCGGCATTGGGACGTCTGCGGCTCGGACAAGTTTCCGCCCATCATCGCGCGCGGCGTGCTGCTCGACATCGCCGCCGTGAAGGGGGTCGACACGCTGCCGAGCTCGTATGGCATCGGCACCAAGGACATCGAGGCCGCGCTCGAGCGGCAGCGGGTGCGGCTCGAGTCGGGCGACATCGTCATGCTGCGCACTGGGCGCATGCGGCTGTGGCCTGACAAGCTCAAGTACCTGGTCGACGAGCCCGGCTTGAACCTCGAGGGCGCGCAGTATCTGGCCGGCCACGGCTGCATCGCCATCGGCGGCGACAACGTCGCCCTCGAGCAACTGCCCTCGGTCGAGCCGAACAACTACCTGCCGGTTCACGCCTATCTCTTCTCGGTCGTCGGAGTGATGATCATCGAGGTGATGATGCTCGAGGAGTTGGCGCAGGAGAACGTATACGAGTTCGCCTTCTTCGGCGCGCCGCTGCGCCTGCGGGGCTCGACCGGCTCGCCGATGCGGCCGGTGGCGATCCCGTTCGCCAAGTAGACGTCGCGAAGGCTGCCGGTGGAAATGACAGTCCTACGTTTCGGCCGCCGGTGGGCGGCCCGCGAGGCGGTGGCGGAGGTGTGCTGGAGGAGGGGGCGGGTCGCACACGGACCGAGGCCGTAAGCCGGCTTGGAGATCACGGCTGGGGTGGGCATGGCCGACGCCGGTGCATATCGCAGGAGCAACCTGCTCGGACGCAGCGCGTTGGCCGACGCGCAGGATCTCGACCCCAACCAGCTGCTGCTCGAGATCGCCAATCTCCTCACCACCAAGCTCGAGCCCGACCTGCTCTTCGAGACCATCGCCCAGGTGCTGCGCCGTCTGCTCAACATCGAGCGGGCGAGCATGTCGATCTACGACCCGGAGCGCGACGAGTTCGAGGTCGTGGCGCTGGCCCTGCAGGAAGAGAGCGAGGTCGGCAAGGGCTGGACGGTCCCGCACCGGGGCAGCCGACAGGGCATCGCCTTCGATACGCGCCGGCCCTACCTCTCTCCGGCGCTCGGCAAGGGCGCGACGTTCTTCGAGGACCCGCCGCTGGTCAAGGAGGGCATGCACACCGGCCTGACGATTCCGCTCATGGTCGGGTCGCGGCCGATCGGCACCTTCAACGTCAACTGCCGGCGCGAGGCGGCGCTGCATTCCGTCGACGTCGAGCTCCTGACCAAGATCGCCGACCAAGTCGCCATCGCCGTCGCCAACTCGCAAGCCTTCCAACTCATGCGCCGCGAGAAGGAGGGCCTCGAGCGACAGAACGAATACCTCGCCCAGGTCAACAAGGTTGGCGAGGAGCCCAACCTGCTGTTGAACTGTCCCTCGATGCGGCCGTGGATGGACCGGCTGATGACGCTGGCGAAAGTCGACGCGACGGTGCTCATCACCGGCGAGACCGGCGTCGGCAAGGGCGTCGTGGCGCGCGCGCTGCACGCCTGGAGCCCGCGCCGCCAGCGGCCGTTCGTCAAGTGCGACTGCGCAGCGCTGGCGCCATCCCTGATCGAGAGCGAGCTGTTTGGCCACGAGAAAGGGGCCTTCACCGGCGCGCACTCGCGCCGCATCGGACGTTTCGAGCTCGCCGAGGGGGGGACGCTGTTCCTCGATGAGATCGCCGAGATTCCGCCCGACACGCAGGCGAAATTGCTCGGCGTGATCGAGGACCGCCAAATCCAGCGCGTCGGCAGCTCGCAGTCCATCGCGGTGGACATCCGGATTATCGCCGCGACCAATCGCGACTTGCGCGCCGAGGTGGCGGCCGGGCGCTTTCGCCAGGATCTCTTCTACCGCTTGAACGTCCTCAGCGTGCATCTGCCGCCCTTGCGCGAGCGCACGGGCGACATCGCGCCGCTGGCCGAGTACTTCGTCACCCTCTACAACCGCTCCTTCGGCGCCAACGTCAAGGAGATCGGCGAGCAGGCGCTGGCGACGATGGCGAGCTACGACTGGCCGGGCAACATCCGCGAGCTCGGCAACGTGATCGAACGCGCCATGCTGCTCGGCAGCGGCTCGGTACTGAGCTTGCGGCCGGAGGTGTTCGCCAGCGGGGCGCGCCCGTCGCTGGCGGCGGTTCCGACCCCCAAGGTGGAGATGATCAGCCTGGCAGAGGTCGAGGCGCGGCACATCTCCGGAGTGCTGCGGGAGACGGAGTGGCGCATCGCCGGACCGCGAGGCGCCGCCAAGATTCTCGGCTTGCATCCCAACACCCTGCGCAGCCGGATGGCCCGGCTCGGGATCAAGCTGAGCGCGAACCCGGCGTACAAGCGACCGCGCCTTGGGGTAGGGCGCGGGCGCCGCGGCGCCGCAGGTCGGTAGGTAGGGAGGGGGACGGTGACGCACACCGCGGCAAAGAGGGCAGCCACCGCAGCGCCACTGAGCGAGCGCGACGTCTTCGACAACCGGCCGACCGGTGCGCGCGAGGGCGACCGCGAAGTCGCCATGGACGATCATTCGGTGCGCCGGATCCCAGCCAGCTGGCGCTGGAGTTACCTGGGCGCCACCTTCACGGCCTTCGGCGTCTCGACGGCGATGATCTACCCGCTCTCGGGAGCCCTCTATGCGCTCACCTTCGGCGCCTGGCCGGCGCTGATCGCCGGACTGGTGTCGGCCGTCTACGCCGTGGCGGTGACGTATTACATCGTCCGCCACGTCATCAACGAAGGCGTCAACGCGGATCCCCTCAGCCGCAGCACCTTCGGCTACATCGGCTCGGCCTTCAATGCCCTGCTCTACGCCACGGTCTGCGCCTTCTACTTCGCCGCCGAGGGGTCGGTGATGGCCCACGCGTTGCACGAGGTGGTGCCGGCGGTGCCGTACTGGGGATGGGCCGTGTTGACCAATGCCAGCTTCATCGTCCTCGGCCTCTTCGGCATGGTGCTGCTGTCGAAGGTCCAGTGGTTCACCCTGGTCTTCTATTTCGTCGGGCTGGGGTTGGCTTTCTACGCCCTGATCGCCGGGTGGAACGCCGACGTCAGTATCGATCGCCTGTCGGCATGGTTGAGCTACAGTCCCCCCGGGGTGCCGTTCGACATCTGGACGGTCCTCGAGGCGATCAGCGCCTACATCGGCGTCCTGGGAGCGATCCTGGCCGTCTTCACCGTCGACGTGGCGCGCTTCATCCGCCGTGAGGACCGCGGCTTCGGCGGCTTCTTCTTCGTCGTCGTCAATACCCTCTTCCCGGTGCTGGTGATGTACTCGGTCGGCATCCAGATGCTGGCGGCGAGCGGTCAGCCCGACCCCGGAGTGACGCTGGTGCGGCTGCTCGGACCGTTTGGCCTCGCCGTCACCTTGCTCACCCAGGTGCGCATCAACCTGCTGAACCTCTACGGCGGCACCATCGGCCTGGCGAATTTCTGCGCCCGCATCTTCGGCTTCGTGCCGGGGCGGCATTTCTGGGTCGTCCCCTTCCTCCTCATCGGTACCGGCATCATTCTCACCCCCTTCCGCGAGCACTTCGGTCAAGTGTCGATCTACATCAGCATCTTCCTCTGCGCCTGGGTGAGCACGTTGATCGGCGACCGGATGATGGTCCGCCGCCGCTACCCGCTGCCCTGGTGGTCCGAGGTGCGGCGCGCCTATCTGCCGGCCTGGAACCGGGTCGGAATCGTGTCGATGTGGGTGCCCGTCGCCATTGCCTGTGTGATGGCGTCCGGTGCCTTCGGGCGCTACGCCCATGCGCTCGCCGTCCCGCTGGCGATCGTCGGCCCGTTCATCATGCCCGCCATCGTCGCCGCGCTCCTCGCCGAAGAGGGATTGATCCGCGCGTATGTCGGGCGCGATATCGAGCCTCCGCCCGCCGATCAGGAGACCTTGGCGTGCGGCGTCTGCCAGAAGGAATTTCACCGCTCCGATTTTGCCCGCTGCCCCTTTCACAACGGGGTGTGGATCTGTACGTACTGCTGCATCTCCGAGCTGCGGTGTCGGACGGTCTGCCAGGAGGGTGGACAGGTGTCGCCGGTGCTGCCGCTCGCGGGCGCCTGAGCGGGCCACCGGGGGAACACGGTATTTCGTAGGTGATCGTACGGTGGAACGTGGAACCATGGAGAGAGGGTCCGGACAGCGCAAGGTTTGCTCGCCCTTTGTGACCGACGCGCGTTGGCACTTGCCGTGCACGCGGACGGGAGCCGATTTGTTTCCGCCGGATACGAGTCATTGGGGGGTGAGTAGGAAATGCTGTTCGCGGCTCTCGTAAGGGCATTACCGGAGCGCCCAGCGAATGATGACGATGCAGAACGGCATGCCTTCCTGGAATCGCTCCTGCGCCGCGGTCAGCTGCTGCTCGAGGGGACGTTTGGCGATTCTGGCAGCCTCATGGTCCTCGAAGCCGAGTCGACCAACGAGGCCCTGGCCCTGCTGCAGAACGACCCGTACGTGCTGTCGTCGACCCGCATCCAGATTCGGCCGCTGGTCGTCAACTTCCTCGGCGGCCTGGCGACGGCGCATGCCGGCTCCGGGGCGCAGGCGAGCGGTGATTCCTCGCGACGCTGAGGCAGGAGGGGGCGGTGGGATTGCGAGGGGCGTGGATGCGGTGTCGGCTGGTTGTGTCGATCGATCGAGCCTCCGAGGGCCGACCGGTCATGGCGCTGGCGCGCGAGCGTGAGCGAGGGAGGTCGTCGTGCAGGTAGAGTACACACATCTGCTGCCCTTTCCGCGGCAGCAAGTTTGGAACGTGCTGCTCGATACGTCGGTGCTGGCTCGGGTCATGCCGGGGGTCGAGAAGTTCGAACCGGTCGGCGAGGACCGTTTTTCGGTCCTGATCAAGCTCGGCGTGCCGACCGTCAAGGGCACCTATTCGGGGATGGTCGAGATCCTCGACAAGCAACCGCTAAACAGCTACAGGCTCCGCGGCGAGGGCAAGGGTGCGCCAGGGTGGGCGAAGGGCGAAGCGCTCATGAGCCTGACGGAAGAGGCCGGGGGGACACGAGTGACAGCGAAGGCGCAGGCGCAGGTCGGGGGGACGATCGCCGGAGTCGGACAACGGATGATGGAAGGCGTCACCAAGGCGATGCTGCGCGAGATGTTCGAGGCCTTCGAGCGCGAGCTGCAAGGCCAAAAGCAGGAGCAACCCAGCGCCGCGGCCTTTGGGTTCCGCCTCTTCATCGGCATGGTGCGAGCCTTTTTTCGGCGCCTGTTCGGGAAGGGTGAGGCGTAACGGCCCGCTTGAGTTGATCGGACGGCCGTTCAGTGCTTAGTGGTCTGGCCGAAACCGGGCTGGACCAGCGTCTGTTAAGGTGACAAGCAGGAGCGTATGGCGAAGCTGATCGCACGGATCATTCACAGGGGGCGGGCCGCGACTGTCGACGGCCGCACTGTGCCCAGCAAGAGGAGCTGACATGAAGCCACCGGTATTCAAGTACATCGCCGCCCGCACGGTTGACGAGGCGGTGGGCCATCTCGCCAAACACAACGGGGACGCCAAAGTGTTGGCCGGCGGACAAAGCCTGACGCCGATGCTGAACTTCCGCCTAGCGCGCCCGGCGGCGCTGGTCGACATCAACCGCATCCCGGGCCTCGACGGCATCAAGGAGGAAAAGGGGGCGTTGACGCTCGGCACACTGGTGCGGCACCGCATGGTGGAAACCTCGCCGGTGATTCGGGCCCGTTTTCCGATGCTGAGCGCCGCGGCCGTGCACGTCGGGCATCTCGCCATCCGCAACCGCGGTACCTTCGGCGGCAGCATTGCGCACAACGATCCAGCGGCCGAGTGGCCGATGATGGCCATGCTGCTCGACGCCGAGATGAAGACCAAGTCGGCGAGCGGCGGGCGGACGATCAAGGCGAAGGACTTCTTCGTCACCTACCTGACCAGCGCGCTGAACGACGGCGAAGTGCTCGTCGAAGTGCGGCTCCCCGATCTGCCGGCCAAGACGGGGTGGGGGTTCGAAGAGCTGTCGCGCCGGCCGGGCGACTTCGCCCTCGCGGCGGTCGCGGCCACCGTGACGGTGAGCGGCGGGAAGTGCAGTGAGGCCCGCATCGCCATGGCGGGTGTCGGGCCGACGCCGCGGCGCGCCCCGGCGGCGGAGGCGGGGTTGAAGGGCCAGGCGCTGGACGATGCCGCGCTCAAGAAGGCCGGCGAGGCGGCGGCGGCGGCGGCGGATCCTTCCAATGACGTCCATGCTTCGGCGGACTTCCGCCGGCATCTGGTGACCGTGCTGACCCAGCGCGCGCTGAAGGCGGCGTGGGACCGTGCGGCCAAGGCCTGAGCGGCCACCGACCAGCAAGCGGAACGAGGAGAGAAGATCATGAGCGACATGCACAAGATCAAGGTGACCGTGAACGGCAAGGTCTACGAGCGCGAAGTCGAGTCGCGCCTGCTCCTGGGAGACTTTCTGCGCGAGCATCTGAGCCTGACGGGGACGCATTACGCCTGCGAGCACGGCGTGTGCGGAGCGTGCACCATTCTGCTCAACGGCGATAGCGTGCGCTCCTGCCTGACCTTCGCCGTGCAGGTGGATGGTTGCGAGATCCAGACCGTCGAGGGGTTGGGCGACGCCGACCACCTCCATCCGCTCCAGCAGGCCTTCTGGGATAACCACGGCCTGCAGTGCGGGTACTGCACGCCGGGCATGATGATGACGGCGGTGGACCTGATCAAGAAGTACCCGCTCAGCAACGACGCCGAGATCCGCGAAGGCCTGTCGGGGAACCTGTGCCGCTGCACGGGCTACCAGAACATCGTCACCTCGGTGCGCGAAGCCGCCAAGGTGATGCGGGCCAAGGGCGCATGAGAGACGCCGAGTTTCCGAACGCGCCACGGCGGGCCGGTCGAACCGGGGCGCGGCGGTAAAGGCGAGGCATCATGTCGAAGCCACCCGTCGAGCGTATCGAGGACGTCGAGACCCTACTCGCCCGCCGCGGCTACGTGGCGGATCGCGAGATCGCCACGGCGCTGTTTCTTGCCATGCGGCTCTATCGGCCCATCCTGGTGGAAGGGTTCGCCGGCGTCGGCAAGACGGAGATCGCCAAGACCCTGGCCGAGGCGCTGGAGACGCAGCTCTACCGGCTGCAATGTTACGAAGGGCTCGACGTCTCCTCGGCGCTCTACGAGTGGAACTACGCCAAGCAGATCCTGCACATCCGCGTCGACGAGCACTCCGGTCACACGGCGGCGGAGACCGAGAAGACCATCTTCAGCGAGCCCTACTTGCTCGCCCGCCCGCTGTTGCAGGCGCTGCGGCACCAGGAGCGCAGCCCGGTCTTGCTGGTCGACGAGATCGATCGCGCCGACGAGGAGTTCGAGGCCTTTCTGCTCGAGATGCTGTCCGAGTATCAGGTCTCGATCCCCGAGCTCGGCGTCGTCCGCGCCCAACACCGCCCGTACGTCGTGCTCACCTCGAACCGCGTCCGCGAGCTCGGCGACGCGCTCAAGCGCCGCTGTCTGTATCTCTGGATCGGCTATCCGAACCTCGAGAAGGAGATGCAGATCATCCGCAACCGGGTGCCCGGCATCGAGCGCGCGCTGGCGGCGCAGATCTGTCGTTTCGTGGAGGCCCTGCGCACCATGGATCTCGACAAGCGACCGGGCGTGGCGGAGACCATCGACTGGGGCATGGCGCTGATGGAGCTGCACCAGGATCACCTGTCGCGCGAGGTGATCGATGCGACCATCGGCTGCGTCCTGAAATCGGTGCGCGACATCGAGCGGGTCGGCCGATCCCTCCCGCAGGTTCTCGAGCAAGCTCTGGCGGACTAGGCGATGGCCGGGGGGCGCAAACTCGACGTGGCGGCGCGCGACACCAATCTGGTGCGCTCGGTGGTGCGCTTCTGTCGCCTGCTCCGGATGTGGGGGGTGCGCCTGCCGGCGGGTGCGGCGCAGGCCGCGCTAGACGCCTTGCGCGAGATCGAGATCACCAACCGCGACGACTTCCGCACCACCCTGCGCATCGCGATCGTGCACCGGCCGGAGGACTTTCCGCTCTTTACGTATCTGTTCAACACCTTTTGGCGGCCCGCGACCCCGCGCGGCGAAGGCGAGCAGGTCACCGAGACCTTTCCGAACCGTCCCGTCGATGCCCAGCGCTTGGGGCGCGACGCGGCGGAGCCCGAGATGGGGTCCGACGACGACGAGGCGGCGGCCCGCGAGCAACAGACCGTCCGGTCCTCTGGCGTCGCCCTCGAAGAGGATCCCAGCGGCGAGATGCAGGCGGCGCGTGCGGCGGCGACGGGCCGGGGGACGGCCGAGCGGCGCGCCGGCGGTGACGCCACCGAGGTGGCGGAGATCGAGCGCCTGACCCGCGCCCTGAGTCCGTTGCTGGCGACGCGGCGCTCGCGGCGCTGGCGGCGCTGCCGGACCGGGCCCGTGCCGGATATGCGTGGCCTGCTGCGTCGCAGCCTGCGCTACGGCGGCACCCCGGTGGAGCTGCCGCGGCGCATTCACCGCGTGACGCGGACGCGCCTGCTGGTGTTCTGCGACGTCAGCCGCTCGATGGACGAGTACTCGCAGTTCTTCCTCCACTTCGCGGCGGCGGTGCTGCGCCGCCTGTGGCACGTCGAGGTCTTCCTGTTCGCCACCGAGCTGGTGCGCGTCACGCGCCTGTGGTTCGAGGAGAGCTGGAACAAGCTCAAGCTGCGCGTCCCCGATTGCGGGGGCGGGACGCAGATCGGCAAGTGCTTGAACCAGTTCTTGCAGACGCACGATGCGACGCTGCTCAATGACGAGACCATCATCATCATCCTCAGCGACGGGCTCGATGCCGGCGAGCCGGCGATGCTCGAACAGAGTCTGGAGGCCCTGCGGCGGCGGTCGCGGGCGATCTTCTGGCTCAATCCGCTGTCGCATCTCGAGGGCTACGCGCCGACAGCGCGCGGCATGGCGGCGGCGCTGCGCTACGTCGACGTGTTCGCGCCGGCGCACGATCTGCAGAGTTTGTGGGAGATCGCCTCGCAGCTGCGTGCGCTGAGCACGTCGTCACCGCTGCGCCGCGGGCGCCTGGCTTTCGCCGACCGCCAGACGCGTGAGCTCGGCGCGCCGGTG
The DNA here is from genome assembly GCA_964475125.1 of uncultured Binatia bacterium (SeqCode). Classification (GTDB taxonomy): domain Bacteria; phylum Desulfobacterota; class Binatia; order HRBIN30; family CADEER01; genus CAYYWP01. Next base: position 19,904 of record CAYYWP010000011.1, read on the forward strand.
CCGGTGCAGAGCGAGGCGATGTCCGCGTGAGGATCGAGGGTGACGCCAGGAACAAAGGAGGGTGCTGCGATGAACAAGGGGGTCCGGTATGTGGCGTGAACGACGGCCGTTCGAGTGATGCGGTGTTTGCGAGCGTTGGAGTGAGGCGAGTAGCGAGAACCTGGGGAACGTGAACACACACAACAGTTTGGGGGGATACAGGATGACTCAGCTACGAAGAACCGTGTTCCAAAGTTTCATCGGTTGCGTGGTGGCGGTGATGGCTGCCGCAAGCGCGCAAGCCCTGATCGAGCCGATTCCGGGGCTCGAGCTGAGCGGCACTTTGTTCAACTATGCGGAGTTTCGCTACCAGGGGAAGGGCGGGCCGCGCACGTACAACATTCCGTTCAACCCGGGGACTGGGGTGCCCTTCAACTTCACCCCGTTCACCATCGGCGCGAACAACGTCACGCTGTTCGAGAAATACCGCAACGTCAACGCCTTCCGTACCGAGATGACGCTGGAGGCGACCTACAACAACATCCCGCACTGGACGCCGGTGGTGAAGCTGCGGCCGTTCTTCGACGGCATGTTCACCTGGGAACAGAAGATCTTCGATAACAATTTCGCGCTGCGCGGACCCAATGCGACCGTCCCGACGTGCGCGGTCAGCGGGTCGAGCAACTTTTGCCCGCAGATCGGCCGTTTCTGGGAGTCGAACTTCATCGACGGCAACCTCGAGGACGGCTACGACCCGATGTTCCGCGAGGCCTACGTCGACATCAACTATCACCCGCTGTTCATCCGCGCCGGCCGCCAGCTGGTCACCTGGGGGCGTTCGGACGGTGTCTCGGTGCTCGACAACGTCAACCCGAACAACTTCCGCAACCCGCTGACCTTCGAGCAGGAGCGCTTCCGCATCCCGCTGTGGATGATCAACCTCAACTACGACTTCGCCAAGTTCGACTGGATTCCGGGCGCCTCGAAGGAACTGCAGGTCCTGTGGAACATGCAGTATCTGCCGTCGCGCTACCCCGGGTGGTCAGCCCAGGAGACCGGCCAGCATCCCTGGGAGCTGAACGTCGTCGGCCTCTCCAACCAGGTGGCCAACACCTCGAACTTCCTCTACTACCAGGCGCAGCAGGGCAGGAATAACTATTTGAATCACGACAAGTACAACTCCCTGGGCAGCTTCTGGGAGCAGTCCGAGGTCTTCCTGCGCTGGCGCGGTCGCGTCGCCGCCGGCTTGGGGTTCGAGCCGTTCAACGACTTCACCTACTCGCTGCACTACGGCTACCTGTTCTGGCGCGTGCCTGCGTACCTCCTGCGCGGCCGCATTCCTCTCGGGCTGCCGATCACCTCGGCCGGGCCGCGCCTGCCGAAGCCGGGCGGCGGGACGACGGGCGGAACCAACTTCGACACCAAGCGCTACCAGTTCGTCGGCTTCTCCTTCGACAAGGCGCTGGAGTGGCTGCCCTGGCAGTTCAAGGGCACGGCGTTCCGCGGCGAGTTCGCCTACAACTTCGACAACTACGGCTATACGCCGGACTTCCAGGCCCACCGCTTCGACAACCTCACCTATATGCTCGGCTTGGACCAGTACCTCTACATCGGACCGACGTGGCTCATTCCCACGCCGTGGTTCACCTCGATGCAGTTCTGGCAGGACTGGTTCACCTCCAGAGCGCGGCCGGGTTCGCAGACCCTGCGCAACACCCCGCAGTGCGTCCCGTCGCGCGGCTGCGGCAAGCCGCGCTTCGTCGACCTCGGCACCTGGAACCTGTTCAACGGCGGGCGCCAGCAGCAGCGCACGATCAGCACGCTGTTCATGTTCAACGACTTCCTCTCCGGCAAGACGCTGCACGTCGAGCTCTTCGGCCTGGTCGAGTACGAGAACATGGCGACCTGGTTCCGCTTCCTGGTCGGCTACAACTTCCGCACCGACTTCAGCGTGCGCCTCGGCACCAACCAGCTGTGGGGCCCGAGCAGCTCGTTCTTCGGTCAGTTCGCCGCCAACAACTCCATCTTCACCGAGGTGAAGTGGACGTTCTAAGCACCATCGAGCGGCGCGGCCCGAGCGCGCCGCTCGTTCGTATCCCCCTCGACCGGCTGGGGTGGCGGGAGTTCCTCCCGCCACCCCGCGTGGCGAGTGGGTGCTGAGCGCGCCGCTCTCGGCCGGGGAGTCTCGCCGGTGACCGACCTCTACGAGGGTGAGCTGATGGCGCACGTCAAGGCACCGCATAACCGCGGTCGATTGGCGGGCGCCGCGGCGCATGGCCGGGCGGACAATCCGCTCTGTGGCGACGAGGTGGACGTCTATCTCCATCTCGGCGACCGCACCGTGGCGGAGGCCAGCTTCGACGGACAGCTGTGCGCGGTCGGCACGGCGTCCGCGTCGCTGATGACCGAGGCCATCAAGGGCCGTACGAAAGAGGAGATTGCCGACTTACGGGCGCGCGTCGCCTCGATGCTCGAGGGCCGCGAGGGACCGCCGTTGGGCGCCCTCGAGGCGTTGCGCTCCGTGCGCCAATATCGTGTGCGTATCCGCTGTGCACTGCTGCCGTGGGACGCCCTCGACCGGGCGTGTGCGGGCTCGACCGCCGACGCCTCATGAACGGACTGCGGCATGCGTTTCGGAATCGTGTACAGCATCGAAGGTGGGGGCGGAGATCGCGCCGATCGCGTCTTTCGCGAGGCCGTCGAGGAGATCGTCGTCGGCGAGCAGTGCGGGCTCGACATCGCCCTCATCAGTGAACACCACTTCACCGACAGCGATTTCTTCCCCTCGCCGCTGATCGCACTGAGCTACGTCGCGGCGCGGACCTCGAAGATTCGCCTGTCGCCGGGCGTGCTGCTGCTGCCGCTCTACGATCCCATCCACGTCGCCGAGGATGCCGCCGTGCTGGACATCATCTCCGGCGGCCGGCTGGTCCTGGGCGTCGGGCAGGGATACCGCCCGGAGGAGTTCAATGCCTTCGGCGCCTCGTTGGCCGATCGGCCGTCGCTCATGCGCGAGGGGGTGACGCTGATCCGCCAGCTCTGGACGCAGCCGCGCGTGACCTTTCGCGGCAAGCATTTCACTGCCGAGGATTTGCCCCTGCGCCCGCTGCCCGTGCAGCGACCGGCGCCGCCGATCTGGCTGGCGGCGAAGAAACGCCACGCCGTGCGGCTCGCCGCCGAAGTCGGCGACGGCTGGTTTGCCGATCCGATCACGCCCCTGCCGATCATCTGCCGGAACCGCGTCCACTGGGACGACGTGCTGCGGCGCTCCGGGGTCGATCCCGCTGCGCGCGCCATGGCCTACTACCGCGAATTCTTCGTCGCCGCGGACGACCGGCGGGCCTGGGAGCTGGCCCGCGAAGCGACGATGGCCGGCTATCGCAACTACCTGCGCTGGGGACATCTGGTCGACGACGACGGGCGGCCGATTCCGCCCGAGCGCGAGGATGTCCTGGAAGACCTCGTCCGCCATCGCTTCACCGTCGCCGGCCCCGAGCGGGCGCGCGCCGACGTGGCGATGATCCGCGACAAGCTCAACCCGACCCATCTCATCATGAAAGCGAAGTTTCCGGGACTGTCGCACGCCGATGTCCTGGCCTCGATCCGTCTCGTCGGCGAACAAGTCATGCCGGCCTTCGCCAATTGAGACCACTCACCAGAGACCACAAAGGGAGGCACGTTTTTATGGCCACCGCGCAAGCGTTCGGAGCATCCGTCAAACGGGTCGAAGACCCGCGCTTTCTCACCGGTCAGTCCGAGTACGTCGAAGGCATGCGCCTGCCCAACATGCTCGGCGTCGCTTTCGTGCGCAGCCCGCACGCGCACGCCCGCATCAAGGCGATCGACGCCCGCAAGGCGCTCGCCCATCCGGGCGTCTACCGCGTCTTCACCGGCGAAGAGGCGAAGAAGCTCTGCAAGCCGATCCGCGTCGACGTGCCGCCGGGCAAGTTTCCCGGCGCCTACAAGGCGGCCGAGTTTCCCGCCATCGCGGTCGGCAAGGTGATGTTCGTCGGCGACATCGTCGCCGCGGTGGTCGCCGACAACCGCTACGTGGCCGAGGACGGCGTCGACCTGGTCGAGGTCGAGTACGATCCCCTGCCGGCGGTGGTCGATCCGGAGAAGGCGGCGCAGAAGGGCTCGCCGGTCATTCACGAGGCGTGGGGCGACAACATCATGATCACCGCCACGCTCTCGGGCGGCGACGTCGATCAGGCGTTCAAGGACGCCGAGGTGACGGTGAAGGCGCGCTTCCAGATGAACCGCCACTGCGCGGCGCCGATGGAGGGACGCGCGGTGTTGGTGTTCCACGACCCGGTGCAGAAGCAGATGACCATGTGGACGTCGACGCAGATGCCGCACATGGTGCGCACCAAGATCGCCGAGGCGATCGACTACCCGGAGAACAAGATCCGCGTCATCGGTCCCGACGTCGGCGGCGGCTTCGGCCTGAAGTGCCACATCTTCCCCGAGGAGCTGATCCTGGCCATGCTGACGCGCGAGCTCGGCCGGCCGCTGAAGTGGGTCGAGGATCGGCGCGAAAACCTCTTCGGCTCCTACCACGCCAAGGACGAGATCTCGTACGCCGAGCTGGCGCTGAAGAAGGACGGCACCATCCTCGGCATGAAGGCCAAGTTCATCGGCGACCTCGGCGCCTACACCTCCTACCCGTGGACGCCGGCCTTCGAGCCGCTGCAGGCGGCGATGGCCACCCCCGGGCCGTACAAGATCCGCAACGTGCGCATGGAGGCGCTCGGCGTCGCCACCAACAAGACCACCTCGAGCGTGTACCGCGGCGTCGGCCTGCCGGCGGCGCAATACACCATGGAGCACATCCTCGACCTGGCGGCGGCCACGCTGAAGATGGATCCCGCCGAGCTGCGCAAGAAGAACATCATGCGCAGCAGCGATTTCCCCTGCGTCTCGGCCACCGGCTTGAGCTACGACAGCGCCACGCCGCTCGAGTCGCTCGAGCAGGCGATGAAGTTGATCGGCTACGACAAGTTCCGCCAGGAGCAGGCGGAAGCGCGCAAGCAGGGGCGCTATCTCGGCATCGGCATCAGCGCGATGATCGAGATGACCACCTTCGGCTACGAGTACTGGCGCAAGATCGGCTGGAAGAGCGTTTCCGGCTATGACTCGGCGCACATTCGCGTCGATCCCAACGGCGGCGTGACGCTGAGCGTCGGCACCTTCAGCCACGGCCAGGGACACGCCACGGTGTACGCGCAGCTGGTGTCCGACGGCATCGGCTGCGACGTCAACGACGTCACCTTCATTCAGGGCGATACCAGCTCCACCCCGTACGGCTGGGGGACGTGGGGCAGTCGCAGCGCCGTGGCCGGTGGCGGCGCGGTGATCAAGGCGGCCGAGAAAGTGCGCGAGAAGATCCTGCGCGTCGCGGCCAGTCTGATGGAGGTCAATCCGAAGGACCTCGAGCTCTCCAAGGGCAAGGTGGCGGTGAAGGGCGTGCCGAGCAAGAGCATGACGCTGCGCGATGTGGCCCAGGCGGCGGTGTACACCGCCGACGTCCCCGCCGACGAGGAGCCCGGCTTGGAGGCCAGCTACTATTACAAGGCGCCCACGCCCTACGCCAATTCGACCCACATCGCCGTCGTCGACGTCGATCCGAAGACCGGCTTCACCAAGATCCTGCGCTACGTGGTGAGCGAGGACTGCGGGCGCATGATCAACCCGATGATCGTCGACGGACAGATCGCCGGCGGGGTGGCCCAGGGCCTGGGCAACGCCATGTACGAGCACCATCAGTACGACGACAACGGCCAGATCCTCACCACCTCGCTGATGGACTATCTCATCCCCAGCGCCGTCGACGTGCCGCAGATGGAGTTCGCGCACCTGGAAACCCCCTGTCCGATCTCGGTCGGCGGCATCAAGGGCATGGGCGAAGGCGGCGCCGTGGCGCCGCCCCCAGCGGTGGCCAACGCGATCAGCGACGCGCTGTCACCGCTCAACGGCTGGAAGCCGGTCGAGAAGCTGCCGATGTCGCCCGAGGTGGTCTACCGGCTGGTGGCCGCCTGAGCTAAAGAAGGCTGTGTAGAGTAAGGTTGCCGATGCGCGAAGTGCTCGCCGCCCTGGAGCGCCTCCTCGCCGAACCCAAGGGGGGGGCGCTCGTCACCATCACCCGGACCACCGGCTCGGCCTACCGGCGGGAAGGGGCGAAGATGGTGTGCCGCCCGGGCGGCGAGCTGGTCGGCTCGATCAGCGGCGGCTGTCTGGAGAGCGACGTGTACGAGGTGTCGCTGCAAGTGGTGCAGCGCGCCGAGACCGAGGTCGTCACCTACGACACCAACGCCGAGAACGACAACGTCTGGGGGCTGGGGTTGGGGTGCAACGGCACGGTCGAGGTCCTGATCGAGCCGCTGGACTGGTGGCGCTCGCCGGCCGGCCGCACGGTGTTCGCCGCCTGGCACGGGCGCGTCCAGCACGGGCGCTCCTGCGCCCTGGCGACCGTGCTGATGGAGAACGGCGAGCGTGTGCGCCGGGCCGAGCGCATACTCGTCGACCTCGACGGCACGACGATCGGGTCCCTCGGCGGCGCCGGTTTGGATGCGGCCGTCGCCGCGTGCGCCGCCGCGATCGGGCGCGACGAGGCGGTGCGGCCGTCGCGCCGGGTGACGCTCACCCACGCGGGGACGGCCTATGATGTCTTCGTCGATGTCATTCGGCCGCCGCTGCGCTTGATCGTCTACGGCGGCGGACACGATGCCATCCCGATGGTCGAGATGGCGCGCTCGTTGGGCCTCATGGTCACCCTGGTCGACAGCCGCCCGCAGTTCGCGCGCGCCGAGCGTTTTCCGGCCGCCGACCAGGTTCTCTGCGTGCAACCCGAAGACTTCAGCCGCCAGGTGTCCTTCGAGGGACGTCCGGCGCTGATCCTGATGACGCACAACTACCTCAAGGACCGCGAGGTTTTGGGGCAGATTCTGACCTCGCCGGCGGAGTTCGAATACGTCGGCGCGCTGGGCCCGTACGCGCGTACCGAGCAGATGGTCGACGAGCTGCGGGCCCAGGGCATCACCCCGGATGCCGAGAAGCTGGCGGCGATCCGGACTCCGATTGGGCTCGACCTCGGCGCCGATACGCCCGCCGAGGTCGCCTTGGCAGTCCTGGCGGAAGTGATGGCGGTGAAGAATCGCCGTTCGGCCAGGCCGTTACGGGAGAAACGAGCGACGATTCATGCCGCGGCGTGAGCGTGCTGCCCACCGCACGCCGCTCCCATGATCGATCGCGCAGCGAGGCACCTATGGCCCTAATGAAGTTCGTTGGCGCGAGCGTCAAACGCGTCGAGGATGCGCGCTTTCTGCGCGGCGCGGCAACCTACGTCGATGACATCACGCTGCCGCGCATGGTCTACGTCGCCTTCGTGCGCAGCCCGCACGCCCATGCGCGCCTCCAGCGCGTCGACACCGCGCGCGCCCTGGGGTTGCCCGGCGTGCATCGCGTCTTCACCGGCCGCGACCTCGAGGGCCTCGTCAAGCCGCTCGGCGTGCCGTTCCGGCGCGACGTCATCCCCGAGTCGGTGTTCAAGCAGTGCAAGTGGCCGTGCCTCGCTACCGGCAAGGTGCGCTACGTCCATTGCTTCTCCCACCGCCGCAGCACGGTGGTCACGCCCTTCTGCCGGCTGACCAGG
>CAYYWP010000011.1:27543-45505 GCA_964475125.1 uncultured Binatia bacterium (SeqCode)
CCGAGGACGGCGCGGACCTGGTCGAGGTCGACCACGACCCGCTGCCACCCGTGGTCGATCCGGAGGACGCCCTGCGCCCCGGCGCGGCGCTGGTGCACGAGGAGTTCGGCGACAACGTCGTCATGCGCGCCGCGGGCGGCGGCGGCGACGTCGACGCGGCCTTCGCCAAGGCGGCCTTCGTGCTGCGCGAGCGCTTTCAGGCCAACCGCCACGCCGCGATGCCGATGGAGGGCCGCGCCACCCTGGCGACGATCAACCCCGACGGCGACATCACGCTGTGGACCTCGACCCAGACGCCGCATCTGGTGCGCACCCGGGTCGCCGACCTGATCGGCCATCCCGAGCACAAGTTGCGCGTCATCGGCCCGGACGTCGGCGGCGGCTTCGGGCTGAAGTGCCACGTCTTCCCCGAGGAGGCGCTGACCTGCTTCTTCACCCGCGCCATGGGCGTGCCGGTCAAGTGGATCGAGGATCGCCGCGAGCACCTGCTCAACTCCTTCCACGCCAAGGACGAGATCGTCTACTGTGAGATGGGCTTCGGCGCCGACGGGACGATCCTCGGCATGCGGGCCAAGATCATCAGCGACCTCGGGGCGTACAGCGCCGACCCGTGGCCGTCGCCGTTCGAGGCCCTGCAGCTCGCCGCGGCGCTGCCGGGTCCGTACAAGGTGCGCGACTACGCCTACGAGGCGACCGCGGTGTGCACCAACAAGACGACCCTCAGCGTCTACCGCGGCGTCGGCCTGCCGGCCGCTGTGCTGGTGCAAGAGCAGCTCATGGACGTGGCCGCGCGCCGGTTGAACCTGGACCCGGCCGACATTCGGCGCCGCAACATGATCCGGCCGAACGAGTTTCCCTACGTCTCGGTCACCGGGCTCAACTACGACAGCGGCAGCTCGACCGACGCGCTCGACAAAGCCCTGGCCATGATCGACTACGAGGGCTTCCGCCAGCGCCAACGCGGCGCCCGCGCCGCCGGCAAGCATCTCGGCATCGGCATCTGCACCTACATCGAGATGACGACCTTCGGCACGCGCTACTGGATTCCCACCGGCATCGAGCACTGCGCCTACGATTCGGCCAATATTCGCTTCGACCCGGCCGGCGGCGTGGTGCTCACCGTCGGCACCTTCTCGCACGGCCAGGGGCACCACACCACCTACGCCCAGATGGTCGCCGACGAGCTCGGCGTGGGCGTCGAGGACGTCAGCTTCGTCCAGGGCGATACCGCGACGACGCCGTACGGCTGGGGCACCTGGGGCAGCCGCAGCGTCGTCGCCGGCGGCGGCGCGGTGATCACCGCGGCGCGCAAGGTGAAAGAGAAGATGCTGCGCATCGCCGGACACATCCTCGAGGCGAGCCCGGCGGGTCGCGAGGGGGTGCCCGGCAAGGTGCAGGTCAAGGGCGGGCCGTCGAAGTCGATCGCCGTCAAGGACGTCGCCCGCGCCGCCGTGTGGTCGGCGTGGAAGCTGCCCCCCGGCGAGGATCCGGGCCTCGAGGGGACGCACTACTACGACCCGCCGCCGCTGACCTTCACCAACGCCACGCATGTCGCCGAGGTCGAGGTCGATGTCCAAACCGGCCACGTGACCCTGCAGCGCTACGTCGTGGTCGAGGACTGCGGCCGCCTGATCAACCCGATGATCGTCGACGCGCAGGTGATCGGCGGCATTGTCCAGGGCATCGGCAACGCCATCTTCGAGCACCTGCGCTACGACGAGAACGGACAGCTGCTGACCACCTCGTTCATGGACTACCTGGTGCCGACCGCGGCCGATGTGCCGAAGTTCGAGGTCGGCCACATCGAGACCCTGACGCCGCTGACGGTCGAGGGCGTGAAGGGCATGGGCGAAGGCGGCGCCATCGGGGCGCCCGCGGCGGTGGCCAATGCCGTCGCCGATGCCTTGGCGCCGTTCGGCGCCAAGGTCACCGACCTGCCTCTCAGCCCCGAGCGCGTTTGGCAGCTCGCCAACCCGTAATGCCGGTGCCGACGACCGAACAGCCGAGAGCGCTGCCGCTCTCCGGGATCCGTGTGCTCGACATGTCACGGGTCCTCGCCGGTCCCTATTGCGGGCTGCTGCTCTCGCAGCTCGGCGCCGAGATCGTCAAGATCGAGGACCCGGAAGGCGACCGCATCCGCACCATGCCGCCCTTCCTCGACTGGCTGAGCACCTACTTCCTCAGCATCAATCACAATAAGAAGAGCATCGTCCTCGACCTCAAGCGCGCCGAGGCGCGCGAGCTCTTCCTCCAGTTGGTCGATCAGAGCGACGTGGTGTTGGAGAACTTTCGCCCCGGCGTGATGGAGCGCCTCGGCATCGGCCCAGCGCTGCTGCGCGAGCGCAACCCGCGCCTCATCGTCTGCTCCGTCTCCGGCTTCGGTCAGACCACGAGCTGGAAGGACGAATCGGCCTACGACCTGACGATCCAGGCGGTCAGCGGCTTGATGAGCATCACCGGCGAGCCGGGCGGCGCGCCGGTGCGCTGCGGCTATCCGATCGGCGATCTCGGCGGCGGCGCGTTTGCCACCATCGCCATCACCGCGGCCCTGCACGAGCGCCAGCGCAGCGGGCTCGGCCAGGTCATCGACCTGTCGCTGCTCGATGTCCAACTCAGCTTGATGACCTACATCGCCAGCGCCTACCTCAACACCGGCGAGGAGCCGCAGCCCGTCGGCTCCGGCCACCCCACGGTCGTCCCGTATCGAGTCTTTTACGGCAGCGATCGCAAGCCCTTCGTCGTCGCGGTGTTCAACGAATCCTTCTGGGCCCATCTCTGCACGGCGGTCGAGCGGCCCGAGCTGTGCGATGATCCGCGCTTTCGCACCAATCTCGACCGCATTCCGCATCGCGCCGCGCTGGAGGGCATCCTCGAAGCGGCCTTCGCCCAGCGCGATCGCGCCGCCTGGCTGGCGCGCCTGGCGGAATGCGACGTGCCGCATGCCTCGGTGAACTCGATCGGCGAGGCGACCGCGTGCCCGCCGGTCGTGGAGCGCGGCATGGTCGACACCTGCCAGCAGCCGGGCATCGGCACGGTGAGATTCTCCGGCAGCCCGTTTCAGTTTTCGGCTCATCCGCCGGAGCCGGCGCGGCCGGTGCCGGTGTTGGGCGAGCACACGCGCGAGGTCTTGCAGTCGCTGCTCGGCCTCAGTGCGGAAACCATTTCCCGCTTGGAAGAACGTGGCGTCGTACGCAGTGCATCCGACGCGGCGAACACGCGAAGGGAGGCAGCACGCGTATGAAGTCGAGCCTGCTCTACAGCTATCAGATCGAGTACGGCGACGGGTATCGGACCTTCATGGAGTCGGTGGAGCAGTCGCAGCTCGCCGAGCGCTACGGGTTCGACACCGTGCTGGTGAGCGAGCACCACCTGGTGGAGAACGGCTACTTTCCCGCTCCGGCGGTGACCAACGGGGCGCTGGCGATGTGCACCAAGAAGCTGCGCATCGGCCCCGGCATCCTGCTGCTGCCACTGTACAACCCGCTGCATGTGGCCGAGCACGGCACGATCATCGACGTGATCTCGAACGGCCGCTACATCCTGGGGGTGGGGCAAGGCTACCGCAAGGAAGAGTTCGACGCCTTTCAGGTGCCGTTGAGCGAGCGGCCGGGGCGGATGCGCGAGGGGTGTGAAGCGATCCGGGCGTTGTGGACGCAGCCGACGGCGAATTACCGCGGCAAGCATTTCACCTACGAGAACGTGACGCTGCGGCCGCTGCCGGTCAGCAAGCCGCATCCGCCGATTTGGATGGCGGCGAAGATGAGCTCGGCGGTGAAGATGGCGGCGCGGGTGGCGGACACGTGGTTTGCGGATCCGATCACGCCGCTGGCGGTGTTGAAGGACCGCATGGTGGAGTACCGGGCCACGCTGGCGTCGGTGAACAAACCGAGCAGCGGCTTCGAATTCGCCTTGTGCCGCGAGGTGCACTGCGCGGAGACGGACGAACAGGCGCTCAAGGAAGCCTGGGAGCCGATGCTGTACATCTACCGCGAGTACCTGGAGTGGGGGCACATGCTGGACGAGCAGGGCCAGCCGGTGGCGCCGGGCGACGAGCGCGCGCTCGGTCTATTGCGCGGGCGATTCATCATCGGCAGCCCGGAGACCTGCGTGCGCGAGTGCCAGAAGTACGCCCACGAGCTCGGCGTGACCAACCTGGTCATGCGCATGAAGTTCCCCGGCTTGTCGCATGAGCACGTGTCCAAGTCGATCAAGCTCTGGGGCGAGAAGGTGATGCCGCACATCCAGTAGGGTGAGCGCTCACACGTGTTTCGGAAGGTAAGGAAAACAGACAGATGAAATCCAGTTTGGCGTATAGCTATCAGGTCGAGTACAACGACGGATATCGCACCTTCATGGAATCGGTCGAGCAGTTGGAGCTCGCCGAACGCCTGGGGTTCGATACGGTGCTGGTCAGCGAGCACCACCTGGTCGAGAACGGCTACTTTCCCGCCCCGGCGGTGACCAACGGCGCGCTGGCGATGCGGCTCAAGAAGATGCGCATCGGCCCCGGCGTGATCCTCCTGCCGCTCTACAATCCGCTGCACGTCGCCGAGCACGGGACGATCTTGGACGTCATCTCCAACGGTCGCTACATCCTCGGCGTCGGACAGGGCTACCGCAAGGAAGAGTTCGACGCCTTTCAGGTGCCGCTCACCGATCGCCCCGGGCGCATGCGCGAGGGCATCGAGGCCATCCGCGCCTTGTGGACGCAGCCGACGGCGAACTACCGCGGCAAGCACTTCACCTACGAGAACGTGACGCTGCGGCCGCTGCCGGTCAGCAAGCCGCACCCGCCGATTTGGATGGCGGCGAAGAAGAGCTCGGCGGTCACGATGGCGGCGCGCGTCGCCGACGCCTGGTTCGCCGACCCGGTCACCCCGCTGGCGGTGATGAAGGAACGGATGACGGAGTACCGGGCGACGCTCGCCTCGGTGAACAAGCCGAGCAGCGGCTTCGAGTTCCCGCTCTGGCGCGAGGCGCACTGCGCCGAGACGGATGAGCAGGCGATGAAGGAAGCCTGGGAACCGATGCTCTACATCTACCGCGAGTACCTCGACTGGGGGCACATGCAGGACGACGACGGCACGCCGGTGCCGCCGGGCGACGAACGCGCCCTCGGGTTGCTGCGCAGCCGTTTCATCATCGGCAGTCCGGAGACCTGCGTGCGCGAGTGCCAGAAGTACGCCCGCGAGCTCGGCGTGACCAACCTGGTCATGCGCATGAAGTTCCCCGGCCTGACGCACGAGCAGGTCTCGAAGTCGATCCGGCTGTGGGGCGAGAAGGTCATGCCCCACATTCAATGAGGCGGAACACCCCGCCGATACCGAGAGAGCATGCGAATGAAATCCAGCCTCGTGTACAGCTATCAGGTCGAGTACGATGACGGGTATCGGACCTTCATGGAGTCGGTGGAGCAGTCGCAGCTCGCCGAGCGCTACGGGTTCGACACCGTGCTGGTGAGCGAGCACCACCTGGTGGAGAACGGCTACTTTCCCGCTCCGGCGGTGACCAACGGGGCGCTGGCGATGTGCACCAAGAAGCTGCGCATCGGCCCCGGCATCCTGCTGCTGCCACTGTACAACCCGCTGCATGTGGCCGAGCACGGCACGATCATCGACGTGATCTCGAACGGCCGCTACATCCTGGGGGTGGGGCAAGGCTACCGCAAGGAAGAGTTCGACGCCTTTCAGGTGCCGTTGAGCGAGCGGCCGGGGCGGATGCGCGAGGGGTGTGAAGCGATCCGGGCGTTGTGGACGCAGCCGACGGCGAATTACCGCGGCAAGCATTTCACCTACGAGAACGTGACGCTGCGGCCGCTGCCGGTCAGCAAGCCGCATCCGCCGATTTGGATGGCGGCGAAGATGAGCTCGGCGGTGAAGATGGCGGCGCGGGTGGCGGACACGTGGTTTGCGGATCCGATCACGCCGCTGGCGGTGTTGAAGGACCGCATGGTGGAGTACCGGGCCACGCTGGCGTCGGTGAACAAACCGAGCAGCGGCTTCGAATTCGCCTTGTGCCGCGAGGTGCACTGCGCGGAGACGGACGAACAGGCGCTCAAGGAAGCCTGGGAGCCGATGCTGTACATCTACCGCGAGTACCTGGAGTGGGGGCACATGCTGGACGAGCAGGGCCAGCCGGTGGCGCCGGACGACGAGCGCGCGCTCGGTCTCTTGCGCGGGCGGTTCATCATCGGCAGCCCGGAGACCTGCGTGCGCGAATGCCAGAAGTACGCCCGCGAGCTCGGTGCCACCAACTTGATCATGCGGATGAAATACCCCGGGCTGTCGCATGACCTCGTCTGCAAGTCGATCAAGCTGTGGGGCGAGAAGGTGATGCCTCACATTCAGTGAGGCCGCCGGAAGGGGCCGTCGCCGCGCACGACGGAGAAATGGACCACGCGTCTATGAATCAGAAGGTGCCGCCCAGCCAGGCACAGGTGGCCGGCCTGCTCAACTCGGTCGAGGCCGTGCAGGAGGCCTTCGCGCGCTGCGACTACATCGCCGACCGGCCGTTGGCGCTGACGATCATGCTCTCGGCCCAGCTCGGCAAGCCGGTGTTGCTGGAGGGCGAAGCCGGGGTCGGCAAGACCGACGTCGCCAAGGTGCTGACGCGAATCCTGGAGACCGAGCTGATCCGCCTGCAGTGCTACGAAGGGCTGGACGTCAACAGCTCGATCTACGAGTGGAATTACGCCAAGCAGATCCTGGCCATCCGCATGGCCGAGCAGGGCCGCGAGGACCGCACCAGCCTCGAGCACACGATCTTCAGCGACGAGTTTCTCCTCCAGCGCCCGCTACTGCGCGCGATTCGCCACCACGGCACTCGCCCGCCGGTGCTGCTGATCGACGAGGTCGACCGCGCCGACGAGGAGTTCGAGGCCTTCTTGCTCGAGGTGTTGTCGGACTTTCAGGTCACCGTGCCGGAGATCGGCACCTTCACCGCGACGCACGTGCCGCTCGTCATTCTGACCTCGAACCGCACCCGCGAGCTCAACGACGCCTTGAAGCGGCGCTGCCTGTACCTGTGGATCGATTACCCGACGCCGGCCAAGGAGCGCGAGATCGTGCTGCGCAAAGTCCCGGGCATCCAGCCGGCGCTGGCCGAGCAGATCTGTGACGTCATGCGCACCATGCGGCAGATCGACTTCTACAAGCGGCCGGGCATCGCCGAGACGCTCGATTGGGCGCGCGCCCTGACCGGCCTCGGCAGCACCCAGATCGACGCCACCACGCTCGAGGAGACGGCGGGCTGCGTGCTGAAGTACCACGATGACGTCGAACGCCTGCGTGCGATCGGAGGGGAGAAGGTGCTGGGCGGCGACACCGGCGAGCGGCGCGAGGCGGAGCGGCAGTGGAAGTAGCGTCGGCGGAGCTGGCCGCGCGGGGGGCCGCCCCCCCGGACGCGGAAGCGGCGGAGATCAGCCAGGCGGCCGACGCGCTCACGGCGCGGGTGCTGGCCTTTTGCCAGCTGCTGCGCCGGGCCCGGCTCAACGTCACCCCGGCGCGCATCGTCGACGTCTTCCGCGCCCTGCGCGCCGTGCGGCTGGCGGTGCGCGACGAGGTGCGCCTGGCGATGCGGGTCAACCTGACCAGCAGCCACGAGGAAGAGGAGCTCTTCGATCGCGTCTTCGAGGCCTTCTGGGAGGGGCAGGAAGTGCCGGAGATGGTGGCGAGCGAGATCGATCTCGAGCCGCGCCCGGACGACAAGAACGACGAGATTCCCGAGGAGCCGCCGGATTTCCAAGGCACGCCGCGCCAGTACAGCCCCGACCACGTCACCCGCGACAAGGCGCTGCTGAGCGAGTGGCCGCAGGGATGGGAGGCCTTCGAGCGGCTCCTGCGCACCCTCATGGTGCAGCTCGCCACCCGCCCCAGCCGCCGCCTGTGCCCGGGGCCGCGCGGCCGGCGCATCGACCTGCGCCGCTCGCTGCGCAAGAACACGCGCTACGGCATGGACGTGGTCGAGCTGGTGCGCGCCGAGCGCAAGATCCGCAAGACCCGCGTCGTCATGCTGTGCGACGTCAGCGGCTCGATGGACACCTACAACCCGTTCCTGCTGCGGCTCATGTTCGGGCTGCAGAAGGGCTTGAAGAACTCGCGCACGGCGGTGTTCAGCACCCGCATGACCGAGATCACGCGCCCGCTGCGCCGCCAATCCGTACCGCTCGCCCTGCGCGAGGTGGCCGACCAGGCGCGCCACTGGTCCGGGGGCACCGACATCGGCGGCGCGCTGGCGCAGCTCAATCGCAAGGTGCTGCGCGACGGCCCGGCCAGCGCCACCGTGTGCGTGATTATCAGCGACGGCTATGATCACGGCGATGCGCAGATGGTCAAACGCGAGATGCAGGCGGTGCACCGGCACGCGCGCACGGTGGTATGGATCAATCCGCTGCTCGGCACCGAGGGCTACGCGCCCCTGGCGCAAGGCATGCGCGCGGCCCTGCCGCACATCGATCACTTCTTGCCAGCCCACGACTTGGCGTCGCTGCGGGCCCTCTGTCGGACCCTTGGCGAGGCCTGATCGAACGATCTAGACTTCTCGACCGCTTGGAGGGAAAGCGATGAAATACATTGGGGCGTCGATCCCGGCCTTGCCCAACCGCCAGTTGGCGGCGGGGAAGGGCACGTTCGTCAACGATGTACAGCTCGACGGCATGCTGTACATGGCGGTGCTGCGCAGCCCGTACGCGCACGCTCGCATCCGCGGCATCAATACCAAGCCGGCGGAGCAGGTTCCCGGTGTCGTCTACGTCATCACCGGCAAAGAAGTGAAGGCCAACATGAACCCGATCATGGAGGCGTACGACACCGCCGCCATGGGAGCCAAGGGCGTGAAGTGGTATGCGCTCTGCCCGGAGCGCGCGCGCTTCGTCGGCGAGGCGGTGGCCGCGGTGGTCGCCGAAGACAGGTACACCGCGCGCAAGGCGGCCGACCTCATCGAGGTCGACTACGAAGAACTGCCGGTGGTGACCGACGCGGAAGAGGCGATGAAGCCGGGCGCGCCGCTGGTCGAGCCGGAGTGGGGCGACAACGTCCTGGTGACGCGCGACTTCCGCACCGGCGACGTCGACAAGGCGTTTGCCGAAGCGGACGGGCAGATCAGCGGCGTGGTGAATACGCAGCGCTACACCGGCGCGGCCATCGAGCCGCGCGGCTACGTCGCCACCTACGACCCGTTCCAGGACCTCCTGACCTTCTGGGCATCGACCCAGAATCCGCACCCGATGCGCGTCTTTCTCGCCGAAACGCTCGGCATCCCGGAGACCACCATTCGCGTCATCCAGCCGCATGTCGGCGGTGGCTTCGGGCTCAAGATTCCCACCTTCCAGGAAGAGCCGCTGATCGCCTACCTGGCGCGCAAGCTGGCGCGCCCGATCAAGTGGATCGAGGAGCGCACCGAGAATCTCCTCGTCGGCGGCCACGCCCGCGAGGAGCGGTTGTACTACGAGGCCGCCTTCAAGAAGGACGGCACCATCATCGGCCTGCGCGCCAAGGTGATCGCCGACGTCGGTGCGCCCTCGGCGCTGTGCGGCTGGGGCATGTCGTTCGTCAGCTCCTACTGCATCCCGACCTGCTACAAGATCCCCAACAACCGCGTGCAGTTGTTCTCCATGGTCACCAACAAGTGCCCGTGGAACGCCTATCGCGGCTACGGCAAGGAAGCGGCGTCGTTCCTCATGGACCGGATCATGGACGGCGTGGCCAAGGAGACTGGGCTGGACCGCGCCGCGGTGCGCTTGAAGAACTACATCCAGCCCGAGGAGTTCCCCTACTCGCAGGTCTCGGGCGCGATGCTGGACAGCGGCAACTATCCGAAGGCGCTGAAGCGCGTGCTCGAGATGATCGACTACGAGAACTTTCCCAAGCTGCAGGCCGAGGCGCGCAAGCAAGGTCGCTACATCGGCCTCGGCATCGGCCAGGAGCTCACCCCCGAGGGGTGCTCGATGCCGCGCTCGACGTTGCTCTCCGGCTACGATGGGGCGACGGTACGGGTCAATCCGTCGGGTCAGGTGACGGTGCTGACCGGCGTCACCTCGCCGGGCTCCGGCAACGAGACCGCAATGGCGCAGATCGCCGCCGACATGCTCGGCGTCGACATCAAGCTCATCAAGGTCATTCAGGGCGACACCGACACCTGTCCGTACGGCCTCGGCAACTACAGCTCGCGCAGCGTCATCATGGGTGGCTCGGCGGTGCAGATCGCGGCGACGGAAATCCGCGAGAAGATGCTCAAGGTCGCGGCCAGCATGCTCGAGGTGCTGCCGACCGATCTCGACATGGGCGACAACAGGATCTTCGTCGCCGGCGCGCCGAGCCGCTTCGTCCTGTTCAAGGAAGTCGCCAGCACCGTCTACCGCCATTGCTTCGGCAAGGACGCGTGCAACGTCGAGCCCGGCCTCGAGTCGACGCGCTACTTCCGCCATCCCAACGTCTATCACCAGCCCGAGACGCAGGGCCGCTTCAGCTCGTACCCGTCGTGGCCCAACCAGGCGGTGGCCTGCATCGCCGAAGTCGATCCCGATACCGGCTTCGTCAAGGTGCTGCGATACTGCGCTGTGCACGACAGCGGCGTGGTGGTGAATCCGCTGATGGCGGAGGCCAACCTGCACGGCGGCATCGTGCAAGGGTTCGGCGGGGCCATGTTCGAGGACCTCGTGTATGACGACGCCGGGCAATTGAAGACCACGACCTTCATGGACTATACCTGCCCCACCGCCGTCGAGTTTCCGCATTTCGAGGTCGAGCATCAGGAAACGCCGTCGCCGTTTACTCCGCTCGGGACCAAGGGGGTCGGGGAGTCTGGCGTCACCGGCCCGCTCGGGGCGCTGTGCGGCGCGATCGAGAACGCCCTGCCACACTTGCCGATCGATCTGAAGGACATGCCGTTGACGCCGCAGCGCGTCTGGAAGGCGATTCAACAGGCCCAGGCTCAAAAGGGAGGACACTGAGATGATATCGAGGGAATTTTCGTTTCACGCACCGAAGACGCTGAACGAGGCGCTCAGCCTCCTCGACCGCCACGGCGATGAGGCCAAGATTCTCTCCGGCGGGATGAGCCTGGTGCCGGTGATGACGCTCGGCTTGGTCCAGCCCGGCGCCATCATCAGTCTCAACCACGTCTCGGGTCTCGACTCCATTCGCGAGGACGGCAATCTCCTTCGCATCGGCGGGATGGTGCGCCACCGGCAGGTGATGACCGATCCGCTCATCAAGAAGCACTGTCCGATCCTGGCCGAGGCGGCGACCGGCATCGGCGACGTGCAGGTCCGCCACCGCGGCACCATCGGCGGCAGTCTGGCGCACGCCGATCCCGCGGCCGATTACGTGCCGGTCAGCATGATCGCAGGCGCGCAGATGCGGCTGCAGAGCAGCAAGGGCGAACGCGTCGTCAAGGCGACGGATTTCTACAAGGGCTTGATGCAGACGGCGCTGCAAGACGGGGAGATCCTCACCGAGGTGCAGGTGCCGAAGATGGCGGCGGGCACCGGGTCGGCCTATCTGCGTTTGCATCGCGTCGAGGGCAACTTCGCTATCGTCGCCGCCGCGGCGGTCATCGAGGCGGGATTCAAGTCGGCGCGCGTCGGCCTGGCCGGCGTCGGGCCGAAGGCGGTCGTCATCGACGTCACCAAGCGACTGGCGAAGGGCGTCAACGATGAGGCGCTGCGCGGTGTCTCCGACGACGCCTTTGCGGCCTCCGCCGAGGCCTATGGTGATTTGAACGGCGATGCCGTCTACCGGCGCGCGATGGCGCGCGTCTATGCCCAGCGCGCCGTGCAGGCCGCGGCCGGGCGCATGAAGTAGGCCGGAGCACCGAACCGAGCGCAGGTCCAGAAAGGACAATCAGCCATGAAGACTCCAGTGAAAGTGACTGTCAACAACAAGGCCTACGAGGTCCAGGTCGATACGCGCATGATCCTCGCCGACATGCTGCGCGACGAGCTCCGCCTTACCGGCACGCACATCGGCTGCGGGACGGGGAGCTGCGGCGCCTGTACGGTCATGCTGAACGGCAAGACCGTCAAGTCGTGCTGCGTCTTGGCCGCCGACGCCGACGGCCAGAGCATCACCACCATCGAGGGGTTGAGCACCGGGGCGCACCAGCTGCATCCGATCCAGGAGGCCTTTGTGCAGCACCAGGGCCTGCAGTGCGGCTATTGCACCCCGGGGATGATTCTCTCGTCGCTGCAGTTGCTGACCGAGAATCCGGATCCGACCGAGGACCAGATCCGCCATGGCATCGCCGGCAACCTCTGTCGCTGCACCGGCTACCAGTTCATCGTCGAGTCGATCCAGGCGGCGGCGAAGACGATGAAGTCGAAGGCCGCCTGATTTCTGGGCGTGGTCGTCGGGGCCGCCTGCGGGCGGCCCTGCGACCGCCCGTTTCACCTCGCGACCCCGCGCCGAGGCGGCGATCCATGCCGATCTACGAATACGCCTGCCGGCACTGTGGCATCGAGCAAGACCACCTCGTGCGCCCGGCCGACACCGAGGCGCCGCGCTGCCGGGGCTGCGGCAGCCGCCGGCTGCGCCGCCTAGTGTCGCGCGTCAACGTCGTCGGCATCCGCGCCCCCGACGCCAGCGCCCTGCGCAGCACCTCGCGCGACTTCCTGCACCGTCCCGAGCGCTTCGGCGAAGCCATGCGCGCCCTCGAATCGACCACCGGCGTCAAGCTCAGCGGCGAGCAGGTCGACGGCGCCATGCACCGCCTCGAAGGCGCCAAAAAGAAGCTCTGAAATCCCGTTTCGCCCCTTTTCTCCGCCGCCGGACTCGCCTATAGAATTTGGCCATGGTCGGCAGCCAGCAGGCAGGGTGTGGCTGGTCTGCGCAGCCGGCGGCCGAGGGGCGCTGGAGCGTCGACGCGGAACGGCTGCTGAGCGAGACCGGCAACGCGCTCGCCGAACGTCTCGACTTGCAGACGCTCTTCCAGGCTCTGGCGCAGTTGCTGCGCGGTTTCCTGGCTCTCGATCGCAGTAGTCTGGCGCTCTACGACCCGGACCGCGACGTCTTCGAGCTCGTCGCGGTCGCGCTGCAGGACGAGAGCCGGCTCGGCAAGGGCTGGTCGATTCCGCGCCGCGGCAGCCAGGTGGGCATGGGGTTCGACTCGCGCCAGCCGTACGTGTCGATTCACGGCTCGGGCACGGTCCTCTACGAAGACCTGCCGCTGATCGGCGAGGGCATGCGTAGCGGCATCATCATCCCGATCCTGGTCGACGAGCGGCCGATCGGCACGCTGAACGCCGACTCGCGCCTCTCCGCCGCGCCGTCGCCGCTCGACGTGCAGCTGATGACCCAGGTCGGACAGCAGCTCAGTACCGTCATGCGGCGCACGCCGATTGGCCCCTTCGGGGGCGGCGCGCCGGCCGAGCAGATCGCTCGCCTGGCGCAGGCGGCGGATGAGCGCGTCGGCGTCCTGCTGCGCTGTCCCTCGATGCAGCCGGTGCTCGAGCGCCTGCTCGCCCTGGCGCGGGTCGACGCCACCGTGCTGATCACGGGCGAGACCGGCACGGGCAAGAGTCTGCTGGCGCGCGCGATTCATGCCCGCGGCCCGCGCCGCCACGGGCCGTTCGTCAAGTGCGACTGCGCGGCGCTGCCGCCGTCGCTGGTCGAGAGCGAGCTGTTCGGCCACGAGCGCGGAGCCTTCACCGGTGCCGAGTCGCGCCGCCAGGGTCGCTTCGAGCTCGCCCAGGGCGGGACGCTCTTCCTCGACGAAGTGAGTGAGGTGCCGCCCGAGGTGCAGGCCAAGCTGCTCGGCGTGCTGCAGGATCGGCAGGTGCAACGTCTCGGCGGGGCACGCACGCTGCCGGTGGACGTGCGCGTGATCGCGGCCAGCAATCGCGATCTCGATGCCGAGGTGGAGGCCGGGCGCTTCCGCCGCGACCTCTTCTATCGCCTCGACGTGCTCAACGTGCACCTGCCACCGCTGCGCGAGCGCCGCGACGACATCGTCCCGCTGGCGCGATATTTCCTCGACGCCTACGGACGTGAATTTCACCAGATGGTCGGCTCGATCGACCCCCACGCCCTCGGGCAACTGACCGCCCACAGCTGGCCGGGCAACGTGCGCGAGCTCGAGAACGTCATCCAGCGCGCCGTGCTGCTGAGCGGCGGTGAGCCGCTGGCGGTCGGTGCGCAGATGTCCGCCGCCGCCGCGCCGGCCGTGACGCCGGCCCCGGTCGAGCCGGCCGGTTTCCTGCCGCTCAACGAGATCGAGGCCCGCCATGTCCGCGACGTGCTCCGGCACACGCGCGGGCGCATCGCCGGACCGCGCGGCGCGGCCAAGATTCTCGGTCTCCATCCGAACACGCTGCGCAGTCGCCTCCAACGCCTCGGCATCCGACCGGTCGTCACCGACGGCTACGAGGATTCGTAGCCGGTACGGAGTTTCGGACCCGCGCGGGCGGGCCCCGGACCGCCGAGAAAAGTCTCGCCGGCCGGCACGGCTGCTGCTAGCATCCGTTACGCAGAACACGTCGCAGTAGGCGCTGGTCCGGGAGCGTGGGGAAGAGGCCCCGGTCGCGCCGGGAGGGAACGCCAATGCCAGCCGGCAAGTATATTGGCGCGCGCGTGCAACGAGTCGAGGACCCCAGGTTCATCCGGGGCCGGGCGAAGTACCTCGACACCCTGATGTTGCCGGGGATGGTGCATCTCTGCTTCATCCGCAGCAAGCATGCCCACGCGCGCATCAAGCGTATCGACACCGCCCGGGCGCGCGCCTTGCCCGGCGTCGCCGGCGTGTGGACCGGGCTCGAGACGCGCGACCAGTTCGAACCGATCCGCCCGGCGATCCTCACCAACGTGGTGCCGCGATTCAAAGCCTGCGCCTGGTACCCGATGACCTTCGACAAGGCGCGCTTCGTCGGCGACATCCTCGGCGTGGTCGCCGCCGACAGCCGTTACCTGGCCGAGGACGCGGTCGAGCTGGTCGACATCGAGCTCGAGGAGCTCCCGCCCGTCGCCGATCCGGAAAAGGCACTGCAGGGAGGCGGCGCGCTGGTCCATGACGAATGGGGCGACAACGTCATGGAGCACATCGAGCACAGCGCCGGCGATGTCGCGCGCGCCTTCGCCACCGCCGCGGTGGTGGTGAAGCAGCGCTTCCACACCGGGCGGCACCAGGCACTGCCGATGGAGACGCGGGCCTGCCTGGCCAACTACGACCCCGGCATGAAGACGCTCGAGGTGTGGACCTCCAGTCAGGTTCCACACCTGGTGCGCACCCAGATCGCCGGCATCCTGCGCTTCCCGGATCACAAGATGACGGTCATCGCCCCCGACGTCGGCGGCGGCTTCGGTCTCAAGTGCCACATCTTCCCCGAGGAGCCGGTGACGTGCTGGGTGTCGAAGAAACTCGGCCGGCCGGCACGCTGGATCGAGGATCGCCAGGAGGCCTTCCTGGCCTCCTTCCACGCCAAGGACGAGATCGTCGAGGCCGAGCTCGCCGCCGACAAAGACGGCAAGGTTCTGGGCGTGAAGGCGAAGATCATCGGCGATGCGGGCGCCTACTGCCCGTACCCGTTCCCCTCGTCGTTCGAGCCCATCCAGGTGGCCGAGATGATCCCGGGGCCGTACGACATCCGCAACTACCAATTCGACGCCTATGCGGTGGCGACGAACAAGCCGACGCTGGCCGTCTATCGCGGCGTCGGCGGCGAGGTGGCGGCGCTCACCATCGACCACCTCATCCACCTCGCCGCCCATCAACTCGGCAAGGATGCCGCCGAGCTGTTCCGCAAGAACATGATCCGGAACGAGCAGTTCCCGTATACCTCGGCGTCGGGAATGCACTACGAGCCCGGCGGCTACCTGGCGTGCCTGGAGAAGGCGCTGGGGCTGATGGGGTACGAGGCGATGAAGAAAGAGCACGCCACGCTGCGCGCCAAGGGCATCTACCGCGGCGTCGGCATTTCCTCGTACAACGAACAGACCGGCTACGGCTCGCGCTTCTGGAACTCCATCGGTGTCGACATGTCGTCGTACGAGTCGGCGCACTTTCGCATGGATCCCGGCGGGCAGATCACCGTCGCCCTTGGCACCCACTCACACGGACAGGGTCAACACACCGCCTTCGCCCAGGTGGTGGCGGAAGAGCTGCAGATCCCCATGGAGGACGTCGTCATCGTCCTCGGCGACACCAGCAAGACGCCGTTCGGCTGGGGGACGTGGGGCAGCCGCTCGACGGTCACCGGCGGCGGCGCGCTGGTGGTCGGCTGCGGGCGCCTGCGCGAGCGCATCAAGCGCGTCGCCTCCCAGCTCATGGAAGTGGCGGAGGGCGACGTCGAGTACGCCGACGGGGCGGTGCGCGTGAAGGGCGTGCCGTCGAAGCAGATGACGATCAAGGAGGTCGCCCGCGCGGTGGTGTACAACAAGGCGGGTCTGCTGCCCGAGGGCGAGGACGCCGGTCTGGAGCTGACCGCGACCTACGACCCGCCGCTGCTGACCTACTCGAACGCGACCCACGTCGCCGAGGTCGAGATCGAACCGGCGACCGGCAAGCTCAGCGTGTTGAAGTACGTGGTGGTGGAGGACTGCGGCCGCATGATCAATCCGCGGCTGGTCGACGGCCAGATTCACGGCGGCGTCGCCCAGGGCCTCGGCGCGGTGCTGTTCGAGGAGATTCCCTACGACCAGCACTGCCAGCCCCTGGCGACTTCCTTCATGGACTACCTGGTGCCGACGGCGGTCGACGTGCCGCCCATGGTCGTCGACCATGTCGAGACCCCCTCGGCGATGGTCCCGGGCGGCTTCAAAGGCATGGGGGAAGGCGGGGTCATCTCCGCCCCCGCGGCGGTCGTCAACGCCGTCTCCGATGCGCTCGGCAACGTGCCGATCGGCCGCTACCCGCTGACCCCCGAGCGCGTGCACGGGCTTTACCAGCAGTGGAAGGGAAAGGGGACCTGAATGGAATTCGGTGTGTCCTACACGATCGGCTCGGAGCCCGGGCGGCCCCTGCGCCAGGGCTTCGCCGCCGCCCTGGCCGAGATCCAATACGCCGAGAAGCTCGGCATGACGACGATGATGATTTCCTCGCAGCACTTCGAGGAGGGGGACATCCTGCCGTCCCCGTTCGTCGCCTGCTCCTTCATAGCCGCCCAGACGAAGAAGATCCGCCTCGGCCCCGGCATCCTGCTCTTTCCGCTCGCCTACAACCCGATCCACGTCGCCGAGGACGGCGCCGTGTTTGACGTGCTCTCGGACGGGCGGCTGAACTTCGCCATGGGGCGCGGCTTCCGCAAGGAGGAGTTCGCCGGTTTCGGCATCAACCGCAAGGAACGCGGGGCGCGCACGCGCGAGGGCGCGACGATCCTGCGCAAGCTGTGGACGGAAGACCACGTCAGCTACGACGGGCAGTTCTGGAAGCTCAACGACGTGTCGCTGCGCCCCAAGCCGCTGCAGAAGCCCAATCCGCCGATCTGGATCTCCGGCGAGTGGGAGGTCGCCGTGCGCCTCGCCGGCGAGGTCGGCGACGGCTGGTTCGCCGACCCCAAGCAGCCGATGACGATCGTGCGCAAGAACGCCAAGGCGTTTCATGAGGAGTACCGCAAGAGCGGGCGCGACCCGAAACGCGCCCAGATCGGCATCTGGCGCGAGTTCTACGTCTCCGACTCCGATCAGAAGGCCTGGGACGAAGCCGGGCCGTTCATGCGGGAAGAATTCGCCAAGTACCTGGCCTGGGAGCATCTGGTCGACGACGAAGGCAACATCATCCCGCCCAGCCGAACCGATCTCCTCGATGACTTGGTGAAGGACCGCTTCGTCGTCGGCGGGCCGGAGCGCTGCATCGAGGCGTTGAAGGAGTACCAGGAAGTCGGCATCACGCATTTCTGCGCCCACATCCAATTCGTCGGCCTGCCCACCGAGCTGGTGAAGAAGTCGATGCGCATCCTGATGGAAAAGGTGGCACCGCACGGTTAGTGACCTCACCACTAACATCGGTCGTGCCGGCGTCTTGGATCGCGCCGCTC
>CAYYWP010000012.1:0-3267 GCA_964475125.1 uncultured Binatia bacterium (SeqCode)
GTCTTCGAGCACTTGGGCCAGGGTGGCCGCCAGCTCACCGGCGAAGGCGTAATTCAGCCGAACGACCTCGACGCCACGGTCGCGCACGTCGACGTCGAGCTCGCGCAGGATGCCCGAGATGCGGTCGATGTTCGAAGCGCTGTCGATGATGATCATCGTGTTGGTGGCCGTGTAGGCCGCCAAGAGCCCGTTCGCCGACACCAACGGCTGGACGATGCCGAGCATGTTGTTGACGTCGACGTTCTCGAGCGGGATCAGCTTGGTGATGAACTCATCGCCGGCACTGTGCGAGCGACCGGGCAAGACCGTATCCACCGTCGAGCTCTTGGCTTCTTGGGCGGGCAAGATCTTGATGACTGAGCCGCTCGGCACGGTGGTGAAGCCCTTCACCTGCAGGACCGAGTTGAACACCGCATAGGCCTCGTCGACGGAGATCTTACCCGGCGAGATGATCGTCACCTTGCCTTTGACCCGGTCGTCGAGAATGAAGTTGCGGCCGGTGATCTCGCTGATGAACTTGACCAGGGCATCGAGATCGATGTCCTGAAAGTTCATCGTGATCAGCTTGTCGTCCGGCGATGGCGCTGGCGCCTCCACCGCCGGCGGCTGGGGCGGCGGCGCCGGCTCGGGCACGGCGGGAACGGGAACGGGCGGGGCTTCAGGCGGCGGCTGCGCGTGCGCCGCATGTGCGGCGCAGACGATGACGGCGAACCCGAGCAGCGTCAGGCCCTGGCGTAGCAACGGCATGATCTCGCGCACCACCAGGGCTCACTGAATCGAGTAGCTCAGCCTTTGCGGCTGCTGATTGCGGGTGATCTCGACGTCGAGACTCTGGGCGTCCCGCAGTTCCTGCAACAGGGTCACGGCGCGGCTGGGGTCGTTCATTTCACTCCCGTTGATACTCCGAATGATGTCGCCATTCTTCAGACCGATGCGGTCGAAGAGGCTGCCGCGCCGGATGGCGAACAGCCGGAAGCCGACGGATTGACCGCCCTCGAAGTGCGGGACGGCACGGACCTGGGTGAAGAGCTGACTCATGTTTTCGAGCGCGCTGTCGACCTCGGTGCGCGCCACCGTGAACTGATTCTCGCCGGTCTGCTGAATCCCGCCGCCCGCGGCAGCCGCCGCACCCGGCGCGGCGGGCGCGGCAGGCGCTGGGCGCCCCGAGGCACCGAGGCCGGCGGCCGACTGCTTTTCGATCTCCAGGACCTCATCGCGACCGTTGCGGGCCAGAATGACGCGATCCCACTCGATCGCCTTGACGGTGGCGGGACCGGGAACCACCGCATTGATCCCATAGACCCCCTGCTTTCGCGCCCCCAGATCCTCGATGATGCTATAGGAGTGGCCGGTTTCGAAGACCGCCGTGCCCCAGAGCTTGAGCTTCAACGGAGTCACCGTCACCGGTTCGGCAACTGGCGCGGCCTCCTCCTTCTTCGAATTGAAGATGTCGCGCTCGTGGATCCGGGTGTAATGCGTCGCCGGTTTGACCGGATCCATCTCGAGCGGGGACGGCGGCTCGCTGATCACGACTGCAGGCGGCGGGATCAGCTTGGCCGCCAACGCCGTCCCGACGATGGACGAGGCGGAGTACGCAGCCAGGGCGAGCAACACCAGGTTGACCACCACCAAGTACCGTGGGGAGAACGACATGTCGCCCAAACCGCGCATCTATAGGCAAAAGCCTCCTGCGAATTCAAGGTTGCGCCCCCGCACACCCTTGACTGCTCCAACGCCCACCGTTAGCGGTGGGTAGTGACGCAGGTGGCGGAGAAATCTTCACTTCCCACGTACGAGGAACGACCGATGGCAAGCGAGCCCGCTCTCACGTCAGCCCAAAGTGCCTCGCCGGTGCGGCTGACGGATAAGGCAGTCGAGATGGTGAAGGCCGCACTGGCAAAGGAAACTGCGCCTGGCCTGGGGCTGCGTATCGGCGTGCTGGGCGGCGGCTGTTCGGGAATGCAGTATCACTTGTCGTTTGAGGCGGGCCCGGGCGCAGAGGATGCCATATTCGAGCAGAACGGCGTGACGATCTTCGTCGACGCCACCAGCCAGCCGCACCTCGACGGGATGACGCTCGATTACGTCACCGGGCTGCACGGCGCCGGCTTCAAGTTTCTCAATCCCAACGCCAGCCGCACCTGTGGCTGCGGGTCCTCGTTCGCCACCTCCTGAAGCCGCCCGACCTGGGCGGAGTGCCGCGCTGCGGACCGGCGGATGTGCGATCAGCGCGCCGCGTCGGCACCGCCCCGCAGCGTCCCGGGCAGCAGGTTCAGGATGCCGACGAAGGCGGCGAGACAGAGCACCATGTCGACGACTCGCACCTCTGCGGCGCGCCCGTCGAGGGTCTTCAGCACCTCGTACGTGCCGACGACCGCGCGCAGGCCGAAGACCAGCAGCGCCGCGCAGAGGATGATCGGCGAGCCGGCAGGATCGCGCGCCGCATACCAGAGCAGGAGCGCGAAGCCGACATAGGAGACCGCCAGGCCGAGGGCGAGCGAGCGGCCGACGGCACCGGGCGGGACCACCGTATCGGCAAGCGGGCCTGGCAGCGCCAGCGCGATCGCCCACAGCAGCAGGTACAAGGCAGCGACGCGCAGGAGAATCGACACCCTCGTGGCTCCGCCTCGCCGATAGAAGACGGCCGCGGAGAGTGCAAGCGATCGATCGCGGCCTTGCGGCGTTCGAGCGGCAACGGTAGAGGTCGGCGGTTGTGCTGACGGTCAGCAACCTGTGCCGGCGCTTCGGGAGCCAGGTCATTTTCGAACGCGCCAACTGGTCGGTCGGCGAACGCGAACGCGTCGCCCTGGTCGGCGCCAACGGTTCGGGAAAGACCACCCTGCTGCGGATGGTCGCCGGCCTCGAGGAGCCCGACGACGGCGTCATCAGCCTGCCGCGCGGCTGGTCGGTGGGGTATCTGCCGCAAGACGGGCTGAGTGCCGCCGGACGGACCGTCTTCGCGGAGGCGCTGGAGGCCTTCGCCGCGGTATTCGCCCTGGAAGCGGAGTGTCGCGACCTCGAGGAGGCGCTGGCGTGCGCGCCGGCGGACGGCGCCGAGCACGCGACTCTCCTGCGGGCCTACAGCGATGTGCGCGCGCGCTGGGACGTCGACGGCCGCTATGATTGCGAAAGCCAGGCCGAGCAGGTCCTGCTCGGAGTGGGTTTCCGCTCCGCCGACTTCCACCGCGATGCCGGTGAGCTCTCCGGTGGGTGGCAGATGCGGTTGGCGCTCGCCGCGTTGGTGGCTCTTCAACCCCTCTTCGGCAA
>CAYYWP010000012.1:3277-43486 GCA_964475125.1 uncultured Binatia bacterium (SeqCode)
TCCTGCTGCGCCGGCCCAACCTCTTGTTGCTCGACGAACCGACCAACCACCTCGATCTCGAGGCGCGCAACTGGCTCGAGACCTTCCTCATCGAGTATCCTTCCACCGTCATCCTCGTCGCCCACGACCGCTACTTTCTCGATGTCACGGTGACGCGCATTACCGAGGTCTCGAGCGGCCGCCTGAGCGACTATCCGGCGCCCTACAGCCGGTACCTCGAGACCCGCACCGCGCAGCGCGAACAGCAACTCGCCGCCTACCGCGCCCAGCAAGAAGAGATCGAACGCCTCGAGGCCTTCATCAGCCGCTTCCGCTACCAAGCGTCGAAGGCGGCACTGGTACAGAGCCGCATCAAGTATCTGGAACGCCTCGAGCGAGTGCCCGAGCCGGAGGGCGGCCCCGCCGAGCTACACTTTCGCTTTCCGGAGTGTCCGCGCAGTGGCCGCGAGGTCTTACGGCTCGAGCGCGTCAGCAAGCGCTACGGCGACCTCGCCGTCTACGATGGCCTCTCGCTGACCATCGAGCGCGGCCGCAAGGTCGCCCTGGTGGGGCCGAACGGCGCCGGCAAATCGACCTTGATCAAGCTCCTCGCCGCGGTCGAGCCGCTGTCCGCCGGCACGCACCACCTCGGACACAATGTCCGCATCGGCTACTTCGCCCAGGATCAGACGCGCGTGCTCGACCCCGAGCGCTCGGTGTTGGCCCTCGCTACCGCCGCGGCCCCCTACGACCTCGTCCCACATGTGCGCAGTCTCTTGGGCGCCTTCTTGTTCAGCGGCGAGGCGGTGGACAAGAAGGTCAAGGTGCTGAGCGGCGGCGAGCGTAACCGGCTGGCGCTCGCCCTGCTGTTGCTCGATCCGCCCAACTGCCTGCTCCTCGACGAGCCGACCAACCACCTCGACCTGACCGCCAAACAGGTGCTCTTGGACGCGTTGCAGCAGTACACGGGCACGTTGGTGTTGGTCGCCCACGACCGCTACCTGCTCGATCAACTCCCCCAGGAGATCATCGAGGTCGGCGCCGGCCATGCCACCCGCTACCTGGGCAATTACGAAGATTACCTGGCGCGCAAGAGCGCCGAGGCGAGCGGTCAGGTGCCGGCGCCGATCGCGATGCGCGACGCACCGCTCCCCACCGCCAGCGACCGGCCCCGCCCGCCCACCGCCAAGCCCGCCAAGGTGGACGGGCGCGTCGTTCGTCTCGAACGCGATCTAGCGCGTTTGGAGCAGGAGATAGCGGAGAAGGAAGGCGCGCTGGCCGCCGTCTCCGCCGTGATCAATACGCCCGATTTCTATCAGACGCACGACAGTCCGCAGCAGGTCTTCAGCCAGTACGCTCAGCTCAAGCGCGACATCGACGTGCTGTACTCCAAGCTCGAGCGCCTCGCCCAACCCTGAGGGTGGGACGGCACCCTGTGCGCGCTCGCGGCCGCCGAATCAGTCGCGGTTCGGCTGATATTTGTGGACGGCGCGGATGTGTTCGTCGAGCGTGGCGGAAAACTCGTGAGCGCCGTCGTTGCGGGCGACGAAATAGAGCGCTGGCGTCGAGGCGGGCGCGATGGCCGCCTCCAACGCCGCGCGCCCCGGGTTGGCGATCGGCCCCGGCGGCAAGCCGCGGTGCAGATAGGTGTTGTAGGGATGGGCGTCGGCCAGTTCCGTCCGCGTGATCGGACCGCCGCCGCCCCGGCGCCCGTACAGCACGGTCGGATCGGATTGCAGAGGCATGCCGAGGCGCAGCCGATTGTGAAACACGCCGGAAATCAAGGCGCGTTCTTCCGCCCGGCTGGCTTCCTTCTCGATCAGCGAGGCAAGCGTCACCATCTCGGCCTCGCTCATCGCCGCCGAACGCCGCGCCGCGAGGTCGGCCGTCTGCTGCCGGAAGCGCGTCAGCATCGTGCGGACGACGTCGCTCGGTGGCGCGGTCAAGTCCAGAGCGTACGTGTCCGGGAACAGATAGCCCTCGACGCCGCTGGCGGGCAGGCGGAACTCGAGCAGCAGGGCGGGATCTTCCATGACGCAGCGATAGACATCTCGCCCGCCATGACCGCGCTCCTCGAGCAGCGCGGCGATCTGTTCGGCGGTGCGGCCCTCCGGAATCGTCAGCAGCCGGGTCCCGTCTGCCGACGATTGCAACAAGGCCAACACCTCGACGGGGGCCAGCGGTCGGTCGAAACGGAATTCACCGCTGCGCACCGAGCGATCCGAACCGACCAGGCGCGCCCACACGCGCAGCAGCCCGGGATGCCGGACCACCCCCGCCGCGTGCAGGCGATCGGCCACGGCGCGAAACGACTCGCCGGCTGGGATGAACACGACCGCCGGCACGGCGCTCGGCGCCACCGCCATGTTGAGCTCGCGCCACGCCCACCACGTCGACAGCGCGCCGAGCAGCGCGATTCCACAGAGGCCGCTCAGCGCGAAGCGCATCCTCTCCCGCCCGGCATCATGGCCGCAGGACTACCAACTGATCAGCAGCGGAGCAATTTTTTCTTGACCACCACGCTGGCCTCTGGCAGGGTGCCTGCCACAACACAATGCGAGGAAGGCTGCGGGGAATCGGGGGGCCGCCGGGCGTCCCAGCAGCCGGTCGACGTAGTGCGTATCGGGGAGCACTGCGCCGCTGGCTGTGTGCTGTCGCGAGCGCCGCGTTCGTGCTCACGCCGGGGTCTGTCTTGGCTGAGGCCGCGGCGCCGGTGCCGGATTCGGGCGCCACCACGCGCCGCGTCGACCGGATCGTGCTCGCCAGTGATACGTTGTCGCGAGTCCTGCGCACCGAGGGCGTCTCCGCGGCTGAAAGCGCCCGCTGGGAAGGGGTCGCGCGCCGCCACACCCTGCTGCGACGCCTGGCTCCCGGACGCCCTCTCGGTCTCGAGTTCGACGCCGGCGCGCGGCTGATGACGGTGCGGTACGACGATCTGGAACGCGAAGCGCAGTTGGTGCTGAGACGCACCCCGCGCGGCGGCCCGATCGCCTCCCGCGAGCCACTGGCCGTACGGGTGCGGACCGTTGGCGCTCGCGGTACCGTCGGGCGCAGCCTCAAGGATGCGGCGCTGCGCGCCGGGATCCCCGCCAGCGTCATTTCCCAGATGGTCGACCTGCTCAGTTGGCGGCTCGACTTTAAGGAGGACGTCCACCGCGGCGACCGTTTCCGTCTGCTCTGGGAACAGCGCACGACCGTCGACGGCCGAGCGCTGCGGCCAGGCCAGGTGTTGGCGGTGGAATATCTCGGTCGGACCGACAGCGCGGCGGCGTATCTCTATCGGACGCCGACCGGTGAGGTGATGTACGCCGACGCCGAAGGCCATCGGCTCGACGGCGCGCCGTTGCGCTACCCACTCGAGTTCTCCCGCATTACCTCGACCTTCTCCGACGCGCGCTTCCACCCGATGCTGCACCGCAACCGTCCCCACCTCGGCGTCGACTTCGCCGCCCCGAATGGCACGCCGGTGCGCGCCATCGGCGCCGCTCGAGTCCAGTTCGCCGGCACCCAGGGCGGGTTCGGCAAGCACGTCGAGCTCGACCACGGGCGCGGGTTCGTCTCGACCTATTCGCATCTGCAGCGCATCGCCCCGGCGGTGCGGACCGGAGCACGGATCGGGCACGGCGAGATCATCGGCTGGGTCGGGCAGTCCGGCCTGGCCAGTGGCCCGCACCTGCACTTCGCCATCTTCGATCAAGGGCAGTACCTCGACCCCTTATCGATCAGATATCGGCACCGGTTCGACACCGTGGATCCCGTCGCTTTCGATGCCCTGCGCCGGCAGATGACAGCGCGCTTGCAGGCGCTCCCGATCAGCTCGCCGGTTGCCCCGACGGCACCGGAGATCGGCCTCCCCCCCCTGGCGCAGGCGGCACGCAGCGGACCGATCACGCTGACGTTCTGAGCGCCATGTCGTACTTCGCGCCGCCGTCCCCGCGCGTGTTCGGGCACCGCGGCGCCGCCAGTGTCGCACCGGAGAACACCCTTCCCTCTTTCGCCATCGCGGTCGCATTGGGCGCCGGCTACCTCGAACTCGACGTGCACGCGTCGCGCGATGGCGAGGTCGTCGTCATCCACGATGCCACGCTCAGCCGCACAACGAACGGCAGCGGCCCGGTGTGTGAGCGCACCTGGGCAGAGATCGAGACCCTCGACGCCGGACACCACTTCACCTGCGACCGGCACAACTTTCCGTTTCGGGCCCAGGGCGTCCGCATCCCGCGCTTGCGCGATGTGCTGAGCGCCTTTCCCGAGCAGCGCGTCAACATCGAGATCAAGCAAGCCGACCCGCCGATCGTCGACGCGGTGCTCGACGTCATCGGCGCGGCCAGCGCGCAAGACCGCTGCTTGCTGGCCGCCGAGGACGATGACGTCATGGCCGCGATTCGGCGCGCCACCGCCCGGCGCGTGACGACCGGAATGAGCACCGGGGAGGTGCGGGAGTTCCTCGATCGGCTGCACCGCGGCGACTGGCGTGACTACGCTCCGCCTGGCCGCGCCCTGCAGGTCCCACCGGATTTTGCCGGAATCGAGATCATCAGCGAGGCCAGCATCGCGGCGGCGCATCGCATCGGTCTCGAGGTCCATGCGTGGACGATCAATGACGCCCCCGAGGTCGAGCGTCTGCTCGCCCTCGGCGTCGACGGCATCATTTCCGACCGGCCTGGCCTGGTGGTCGAGATCGCACGTCGCCGGCGCACGTAGTCTTGATCTGAGAAAAACCTCAACGCAGAGACGCAGAGTACGCTGAGGGCCCAGCGGCGGCGCGCATGAGCTCGAGCGCTACCCCATCGTCATCGTCAATTGGGTGCGGGGTTCACTCTCTCGACCCTCGTGCTCCGCGTTCTCTGCAGGCTCCGCGGCTCTGCGTTGAATTTCTCTTGTCCGATCAAGGTGAGCAACCGCTTGAAGAACGCGACAGACGCACTCTCCGCTCATCCCGAGCTCGTCGATGATGAGCGCGGCCTTTTTCCACCGCCTGCCAGACGGAGCGCCGGCGCGACGCCCTCGCGTCGGTCAACCTGGCCGCTCGACCGCGTCGATCAGCGCGCGCAGCGGCGCATGGAGCCGCCCGTTGGTGGCGATGATGCCCGGGAGCAAGGGTCGCTCGCAGTTGAAGCGCAACTCCTGCCCGGCGCAATCGGTGATACACCCGCCGCCCTCCAGGATCAGCGCTGCCCCAGCGCAAATATCCCACTCGTGTTTGGGCGTCAGGCTGAACGTCCCATCGGCGCGTCCGGCTGCGATCAACGCCAGTTTGAATGCCACGCTGCCGGTCAGCGCCACCCGCAGGCGTGGCTTGTAGGCTTCCCATTCGCCCCGGCGCTCCTCCGAGCGACTGGCGAGAATCGTCGCCTGGGCGATGTCGGCGCAGTCGCTGACGCGGGCGGCGACGCCGTTCATCCACAGGCCGCTGCCGCGTGCGGCGGCAAAGAACTCGTCGGTGATCGGGTTGTAGCTCACCCCCACCACGGGCACGCCGGCGTCGACCAAGGCGACGCAGACGCAAAACTCGGGGATATGCTGGGTGAACTCCTTGGTCCCGTCGAGGGGATCGACGATCCAGACGCGCCGCTTGTCGAGCCGGCGGCGCGAGTCGCGCGTCTCCTCGGACAGCCACCCATCATCGGGAAAGGCCGACGCGATCGCGCGCTGAATCGCCTCGTTGGCCCGCACATCCGCCTCGGTAACGGGGTTGTCGCGGGATTTTTCTCTCACCTCGAATGGGCGGCCGTACACCTCGCGCACGATGACGCCGGCGTCGCGGGCGGCTGCGACGGCCGTTTCCAGCTCCCGGTCCCACGTCATTCGTTCACTGGTAGCGAACCGCGCGCGCGCCGGCGATTTCGGCGACCAGCGCACTCAGGGTAGCGCGCAGCTCGCGCGTGTTGTGCGCAAACTCCTGCTCGAGCTGGCGCAGGCGTTGGCGCGAGCCGCTTTGCCGCAGCGCGACGTAGCGCTGTTGCAGCGCGGCGCGCTCGTGAAACAGGCGGTCGGCCTTGGCGAGGGAGATGAGGCGCACGCGCTGCCCTTGTACGGCGTCGGCGGCAGCGATCAGACGGCCCAGCAGGGCGGTGTGGTGGTTGGTGATGGCCCGTGCCATGGCCGCCGACTTGGGCGGATGGGGATAGAGGGCGGCTTCGATCTCGGCCAAGGCCCCCGTCAGGTCGCCCTCGCGCAGCAGGCGGTCGGCGCGCTGGGCGCGCGTGGCCTGGCGCTCGAACTGCTGGCGCTCGAACGCGCTGGCCAGCGGGGCCCGCACGGCACCCCAGAGGACGTGCACGAGATACGCCAAGACCCCGACCGAGGCCACGGCAACCACGACTCCGAGCAGCGCAACCAGCATCGCACCTGTGTTCCCTAGCGCGCCCCCCCGATCAGCCGCAACTCCGCGCGCGGCCAACGCCGGACAGAAAATTGACTTGCACAGCCGGCGTCTCTACAGTCGCGGGCTGAACGCTGCGCAGAAAGGACCTTCCACCATGCGTCGGATGTTGCCCTCACTCTCGTTCGGATGCCTCTTGCTGCTCGCCTCGGCCGTGCAGGCCGGGTGGACGGTGCAGTGGTCGACCACGGCCTTCAATCAAAAGGGGGTGCGGATGCCCACCGAGTCGGCGACCCAGCTCATCGCCGACAACCGCGTGCGCATGCAGCAACCGACGGTGGTCACCATCACCGACTACCCGACCTCCCGCTTCACCATCATCAACCCGATCAAGAAGTTCTTCTGGAGCGGAACGATCGATCAATACGTGCGCGAATCGTCACGCAACCGCGCCGAAGCGATGCACGCCCGTATCGGTCAGATGATACCGCCCTCGAAAGATCAGAAAGACGGCACGGCGCCAGACGCCTTCTTGCCCCCACCCGTGGACCCGGCCACGTTGCCGCCTGTGTCGGTGACGGCCACGGGAGTGAAGGAAAAAATCGCCGGGTACGAGACGGAAAAGTACGAGGTGAAGGTCGACGGCGAGCTCTTCCAGGAGCTGTGGGTGGCGCCAGCCCTGAACATGTCGGCCGATTGGAACCTCAACCAACGGCTCGAAGTGCAGCGCGCGATGAGCGCCAACATGATTGGCAAGTCCGCCGCCGCATTCAACGCTGTCTACCGCAACGAAGAATACCGCAACCTGCTGGCGAAGGGTTTCGCGCTCAAGGAGATCACCCGCCATCTCGCTGGTGGCTCCGAACGCGTCGCCACGGCCGTCAAGCAGGGCGAGGTGCCGGCGACCGACTTCGAACCACCAGGCGACTACCGCAAGGTCCGTTTGGCCGACGTGTTCGAACCGCCGCCGCTGGACGCACCGGCGCCGGCGCCGGCCGGCAAGGGGACCTGACCCGACCCCGAGGCAGCGATGCCGGGTTACTCCGGCTCGTCGCCGAAGTGCGCGCGCGCGATGCGCTCCTTGAGGTATTCGAGCGTGCCCAGATCTTCGATGATGTCGCCACCGGTGTCGTAGAAAAAGATCTCGCCGTCCTTGTTGCGACCCACCGCGACCAGCCAATCGAGCTCGTCGCGATCTTTGAGCAGGTAATTGATCGTCTGGGCGACCCCGCGGCCGGGAATGATCGTGATTTTCGGCGCTAAGGTCTTCGGTTCTTTTGCCATGCGCTCAGCCTCTGCACGGTGCGTGAATACGTCAGCTCGCAGGCTGCCCCTGGCGGCGCCGCGCTGATGGCGCGGACGATTGACGCGAAGGCGAAAATACAACAGGGCGTGCGGGCTCGCAAGCAAGTGTGGCGCGGACCACAGTCTCGACGTGGTAGGTGTGAGGGAAGAGGTCGATCGGCTGAACGACGTCGACGCGGTAGGTGGGCGCCAGGCGGCCGAGGTCTCGGGCGAGCGTGGCGGGGTCGCAAGAAACGTAAATCAGCGTCGGCGCAGCGAGCTGCTGCAGCCCATCGAGGCAGCCCGCTGCGCCACTGCGCGGCGGGTCGAGCACGACGGCGTCGAAACGCTCCCCGGCCCGCACCAGGTCCATCACCGCGTGGTCGGCGCGGCCGGCGATCACGTGCAGCGCGGGGCCCACTTCGCGCTCGGCATTGTCGCGCGCGTCCTGCGCCGCCAGCGCATCGCGCTCGACCGCGGTCACGACCGCGCCGCGGCGCCGCAGCGGCAAGGAGAAGTTCCCCGCACCGGCGTACAGGTCGAGCACCCGGCATCCGGCGTGCGGGGCGAGCAGCTGCACCACCGTGTCAATCAACAACGCATTGCCGCCGGGATTCACCTGCGTGAATCCCGGCGCACGCGTGAGCGGCGACCGCTCGCTGGACGGAGCCAGGGTGACTCGCACGTCGCCCCAGGTGCGCGACCACCTCCGCCCGTGCAGCACGAGCCCACCGACCGCTGGCTGGGAGTCGAGCCAGGCGAGGACATGGTCTTCGTCTCCCGCCGCCAGGCGCCCTTCGATTTCTCCCACGACGACCACCGCGCCAGCGACACTGCCGCTGATGACTTCGAGGCGATGCGCTTGCGCGCGCAGTCCGCGCACCAGCGCGGGCAGGGCGCCGATGGCGGTGTCGACGGGTGGGTCGGCGAGCAGGCAATGCGTCACCGGTACGAGGTCGTGTGACGCGGCGGCGTGATAGCCGACCGCGCCGCCGGCGACGCGCAACTTGATGCGGCGGCGATAGGCGAATTCCTTCGGCGACGCGAGGAGCGGCGCCACCGTCACGTCGAGCCCAGCGACGCGACGGAGCTGCTCGACGACGATGCGCTGCTTGGCGGCACGCTGGGCCTCGACCTCCAGGTGCTGCCACGGACAACCGCCGCATTCGGGAAGGTACTCGCACGGCGGCTGCCGGCGGACGGTGGATGGCTCCACCACCGCGACCAGGTCGGCGAAGGCGAAGCGCCCGTGGTCTTCGCGCACGACGACCTCGACGCGCTCCTGCGGTGCGGCCCCCCGCACGAACAGCACCTTGCCGTCGCATCGCGCCACCGCATGCGGTCCGTAGGCCATCTCCCCCGTGACCACCGTCACCCGTCGAGCCGCGGCACCGGACATGGGCTGGCGCTAGCACAGGCCGAGCCCGCAGCGCACGGGCCCTGGTCGCGCACCGCAGCCGAGGCTGGCGCGCCGCTGGCCGCGCCGGCGGCGTGTGATAAGGAAGCCCATCGATGGAGCCGCGCCCGATCCGGCATCGCCGAGCTCGCCGCACCGACATGGCCCCCATTCACGCTGTCCTGGCTGAAGCCGCGGATGTTACCGGGCCGGACGATCGAGCCGCGCGCAGCCGCTTTCGGCGTGTCGTCGCAGACCTCGGCGCCGACCTGTATGTGGCCACGATCGACGATCGCGTCGTCGGCGTGCTGCATCTGACCTATGCCCGCCACCTCCTCGAGGGGCAGCGTGCCACCCTCGAGCTGCTGGTCGTCCGGCCGGCAGCGCGTCGACGCGGCGTCGGCACTGCCCTCGCCGCCCTGGCCTGCGCACGCGCCGGGGCGCGCCAGTGCCGCGCCCTCACCCTCGGCGCGGATCATCACCTGGAGGCCGGCGGAGAGGCCTTCCTGGCGCGCCTCGGCTGGCGCGCGGGCGGGGAGCGGTGGCAGGTGGCGCTCGGTTCGCGGCGTCCATCCTCCAGCCATCTCGAGACGGCAGAGGGCGGGGCCGGCGCATGCCACCCGGCTGCCGAGGCGGGAGAAAAGGCGTAGTAATGCGATTCGGGACGGGCGATAATTCGCCCCGACGACAGACGGACGCCGCACCGGCGGCGGCTGCGAGGGCTTGACGGTGGGCGTGACGGTTCGGTTTCTCGGCACTGGCGACGCGTTCAATGCCCGCGGGCGCTGCCACGCCAGCTATTTGGTCAGCTCGCCGACGTACTCGGTGCTGCTCGACTGCGGTTCGTCCGCCTTGCTGGCCATGAAGCGCGACGGTCTTTCGGTCGAAGCGCTCGATGCCGTCTTTCTCAGTCACCTGCATGGCGACCACTTTTCCGGCTTGCCGTTCTTCTTCTTGAACTGGATTTTCGAGACGCCGCGCCAGCGCCCGCTGACCATCGTCGGCCCGCCGGGGACCGCGGAGCGCGTGCACGACCTGTATCGCGCCATGTACCGGGACTTGTCCGGCCTACCCATGCCCTTTGAGGTCCAGTACTGCGAGGTGCGGGGGGATAAAGAGGTTCCTCTCGGCCCGCTGCGCCTGCTGCCCTTCCCCGTCCCGCACCAGCAAAACGAGATCTCTCTCGGCGTGCGCGTCGCCGTCGAAGACAAGAGCGTGCTCTACTCCGGCGACACCGGCTGGACCGAGGCACTGGTCGAGCACTCCCAGGGCACCGATCTATTCATCTGCGAGTGCTGCTACTACGATGTGCGCACGTCGTTTCACCTCGACTATCCGCGCATCCTCGAGCAGCGGGAACGGTTCGGCTGCCGGCGCCTGATCCTCTCGCATCTGGGACGCGAAGTGCTGGCGCGGCGGCGTGAGATCGACACCGAGCTGGCCGACGACGGGCTGACCGTCGAACTGTGAACCTCAGCGGGGCTGGCGCTGGCGCAGCGCTTCCTGCGGCGTGAGCACGAGCGAGGATCGCTGCCGCTCCGCTTCGTCCTGTGCCGCCTGCTGGAAGAAGAACGCCAAGCTCGCCTGCACCAGCTGCCTGCAAAACGGCACCTCATGTGGCGCCGTGCTGGCCGCCAACGCCTCGGCCACGGCTGCCGCCCGCGCCGCCGCTTGCGGCCGGCGCGCGGCTGCCAGGTAGCCGGCCATTTCGAGCAGGCGGCGCGCCCACGAACTGCGGTCGGAGCCGTCGAACAGGGTGTCGACGGCGCGCAGCGTGATGGCTTCGTAGCGCTCTCGCTGCTGCACCTCGTTGAGCAACAGCGGGCTGTCGCGCACGGCGGCGAGCTCGTCGAGGAACGCGCGCAGCTCCTCGCCGGTGCGGAACCAGGTGCGGAACTCCGGTTCGCTGAGCAGCTGTGCTGAGCTCGCCAGCGCCTGCGGTTCGGCGGCCAAGGCGGCGCCCAGTCGCGCCGCTTCCTCCGGCGCGGCCTCCTCGCTGGGTGGCTGGCGGGCGAATTGCGCACGCGAGGCCGGGTAATCGCCCTCCATGCGCGTGCCGCGTTCGCGTGCCCAACCAAAGGCTCGCCGCATGAGGAAGTCGACGTGGCGCCACTCGCGTTCGACCAAGGTCACTTGATGTCGACGCTCGAGCTCGGTCCGCAGCGCGCGCAGCGCCTTGCGAGTCACCGTCTGCAGCACCACCTCGCGCAGTCCAGCCGGGTCGTTGGCGATCGCGAACAGGTGCACCACCCCCCCCGGCTGCGGCCGGGCCAGCCAGAGGAGCTGATCGCCATGCCCGTCGATCGCCGACGTCCACCCTTCGATGACGGCGCCCAGCAGCGGTGAGGCGCGGATCGCCGGCGGCGCAGGCGGCCCGGTCACGCCGCGCTGCCCGAGCCGGTAGAGCGCGCGTTTGGCCTCGCGGCGCACGCGCTTGTCGGCGGCGTGCGCGGCGAGATCCTGCAGCATCGCCGCGCTGGCTTCGCTCGCCTGCTCACCGAGTCGGTGCGCGATCGCCACGTCGGTGGTGACGTCCTTGCCGAGCCAGGCGCGCAGATCCGCGGCCAGGGTCGCGGTGCCAACCCCCCATTCCGCCAGGCGGCGCTCGCCGAGCGCGCCGAGGTCGTCAGGGCTCGGCTTCGCCACCGCTGGCCTCGCCGTCGGCCGTCACAGCCGCTGCCGGTGGCTTCGCGACCGGAAGGCTGGCCAACGGTGCGCTCACGTGATCACGGATCCACAATGGATCCCACCATTCCACGGGGTCGACGTGGGTGCCGCGAAGCATGATGGAGAAGTGGAGGTGATCGCCGCCAGCCAGTCCGGTCTCACCCGTCTGCCCAACGACCTCGCCCGCGGTCACCGTTTGCCCCTGGCGGACCGCGATGCTGCTCAGGTGACCATAGAGCGAGAAGACCCCAAGGCCGTGATCAATGACGACGGTGTCGCCGTAGATCCCGAGATAGTCCGCGAACACGACCGTCCCGGCTTGCGTCGCCTCTACTGGCGCGCGCTTCAAAGATGCCAAGTCGTACCCCAGGTGGGTTTGGTGGTCGATCGTCTCGCCGTGGTAGACGTACGAACGGCGATCGGCAAAGGCACTCATCGGTGCGGCGTTCGGTTGACGGCGAAACGGGCCA
Organism: uncultured Binatia bacterium (SeqCode); assembly: GCA_964475125.1. Lineage (GTDB taxonomy): Bacteria > Desulfobacterota > Binatia > HRBIN30 > CADEER01 > CAYYWP01. The sequence continues at coordinate 15,399 of CAYYWP010000012.1, forward strand.
TCCCACAGGGGATGGTCGGCCGACTTGGCCGTGAGCGCCGCGATACGCTGCTCGGATTCGCGGCGCACGTCGCGGTTCACGGTGAGATAGCCCTCGCGCAGGTCGGCCGGGATCGGCTTGCCCGCCTTGGAGAGGATCTCCGGAACCTTGCGCTGCAAGAACGCGTCGTCGATCGCCAGCTGGCGTTGCGGAAACTCGCGTGGCTTGATGCGCACCGGCAATTCGACCTCGCGGACGTTGCCGGCGGCGTCGACGGCGCGCAGCATCGGCCGCACCTGTGGGCTGACATCCTGCGGGATGGCAAAAAGCACAAAAGCCGCCTGCGGATCGGCGAAAAAACCGCGCCCGGCGGGAAAGTAGTAGTGCTCCACGGCCATCCCCACCTCGGTTGCATCGGGGTCGACGTTGAACAGCGCCAGCCCGGCACCACCCAGCCGCAGGTTGTGCTGGGTGCTGAGCAGGGCGACGCGCGGCGGAGTGAGATCGACCGTGACCGGGTGTTCAGCCCGCGCGCCGCGGCGGCCGCCGAAGAGGTGCCATGCCTGGGTATCGGCCCTGATCTCGAGCATCGCCGGCCCTTCTTGCAGCCCCGCTTGTCCCAGGTCGGCCTCGAAGTGCACCCGCTTCTCGTTGGGGCTCGGCGCCGCGCCGCCGAACTCCTCGCGGTACAGGGGTATGCTCTGCCCGGCCCTGATGAGATTGGCCTCGATCCACTTCAACCCGGGCCGCCCGCGCGTCTTGACCGTTATGTCGGCGCTGATCGTGCGCCCGACGAGGTCAGGGACGCGATCGAAGGTGATCGCCGGTCCACCGGGCTCCAGCTTCAGCCACCACACGACAGCCGCCAGCAGCGCCAGGAGTGCGCTGCCGAGGATGACGCCGCCCCACCTCGCCCTCATCAGCTCGTCCACCGGCGCATGGCGCCGACCTTTCCGAAGGCATCGGACCAAGTCAAGGCGCCGCGCACTACCTTGCCTTGCCCAGGTGAACCCTCTAAGCAGCTCGCGCCATGCCCGCCGTGCCGATCGCACCCGCCCACGGACGACTCGGCGTGCTGCTTCCCGGCCTCGGTGCGGTGAGCACCACCTTGATCGCCGGGGTCGAGCTGGCACGTAAAGGCCTCGCCGTTCCGATCGGCTCGCTCACCCAACTCGGAACCATTCGCCTCGGCAAGCGGACCGACAATCGCACGCCGCGCATCCGCGATTTCGTCCCACTGGCCGGCCTCGACGATCTGGTCTTCGGTGCTTGGGACATCTTCCCCGACAGCTGTTACCAGAGCGCCAGAAAAGCCGGGGTACTCGATCCGACGCTGCTGGCTCATGTGCGCCAGGAGCTCGAGAGCCTGATCCCGTGGCCGGCGGCGTTCGACCCGGCGTACGTCAAGCGCCTCGACGGGCCACACGTCAAACGCGCCGCCAGCAAGATGGCGCTGGCCGAGCAGCTGATGGCCGACATCGACGCCTTTCGCACCCACACCGGGGCGCAGCGACTGGTCATGATCTGGTGCGGCAGCACCGAGAGCTTCCTGCGCGGTGAGCCGGTGCACGCCTCCCTGCGTGCCTTCGAAGACGGACTGCGCGCCAATCATCCGGCCATCGCCCCGAGCATGCTGTACGCCTATGCCGCCCTCCGGCTCGGCATCCCATTCGCGAATGGCGCGCCGAACCTGACCTGCGATATCCCCGCCATGCTCGAGCTGGCGCACGCCCGCGGCGTCCCGGTCTGCGGCAAGGACTTCAAGACCGGCCAAACGCTGATGAAGACGATCATCGCGCCCGGTCTCAAGGCCCGGATGCTCGGTCTCAAGGGTTGGTTCTCGACCAACATTCTCGGCAACCGCGACGGAGAAGTGCTCGACGAGCCCTCGTCCTTTCGCACCAAGGAGGAGAGCAAGCTGTCGGTCCTGAACGTCATCCTCCGGCAGGACCTGCATCCGGAGCTGTACGGCGACTACGTCCACCGGGTCAGCATCCACTACTACCCTCCGCGCGGCGACAACAAGGAAGGCTGGGACAACATCGACGTCTTCGGCTGGCTCGGCTATCCGATGCAGATCAAGATCAATTTCCTCTGCCGCGACTCGATCCTGGCCGCCCCCCTCGTCCTCGACTTGGCATTGTTTCTCGACCTCGCCCAGCGAGCCGGCATGCAGGGCGTCCAGGAGTGGCTCTCCTTCTACTTCAAGAGTCCGCAGACAGCCCCTGAGCTGTACCCCGAGCACGACCTGTTCATTCAACTCATGAAGCTCAAGAATACCCTGCGCCACCTGCGCGGCGAGGAGCTGATCACCCATCTGGGACTGGAGTACTACGATTGAAGCAGGCGGTTGACCCCCGGCGCCGGTCGGCAGGCGACCCGGATTCGGCGGCCGGGCGTGATCGGCCTTGACTCACCCCCAGGCCCTGTCTAGAACTAGGACGCGCTCAATAGGATCTAGCGTGGGTATCGTCTGGCCCACATTGCGATCACGCGTTTTGTCGGATTGTTAGTCACTCGGCGGTGCCGGACACATTGGATCGATCGCGCGTTCCCCACGGCCGGCGCCGCGTGCGAGCGCCTGGTGCCAGCGGACGGACGCTCGCCCCGGCTGGGGAAGCCCGCGGGGGCGAGTAGGTGAAGATTATGGAGCGAACTCGTTCACACGCCAAGGCGCGCAAATTAGGCGACGAGAGCAAGTCGCGAGCGCGTCCGTTTGACGAGCTCGGCGAGCGCATCGGGCAAGGCGAAGCGGGCGGCGAAGAGATCGACGGCGTCATCTCAATGCTCGGCGAGATCGACGTGGAGAGCGTCGAATCACTGGCCGAGGCCGGCCTGGGCAAAGAGGTACCGGAGAAAGACGGCGAGTGGGCGGAGGAGGAACGCGAAGAACGGCCGCCCACACCGAGCAGCAGCGGGTTCGCCGAAGACACCTCGGACCCGGTGCGCATGTACTTGCAGGAGATCGGTGCGGTCTCGCTGCTGACACGTGAACAAGAGGTCGAGATCGCGAAGCAGATCGAGGAGGGGGAAAAGCAGGTTCGCGACAACGTGCTCAGCCACCCCTTCTTGATCAACTATCTCCTCGAGATCGCGGATCGCATCAAAGCCGGCGAGCTGAGCGAGCGCGAGCTGCAGGACGAAGAGGCCGAGGACGATTCCCAGGAGGACGCCGGGGAAGAAGCGCAGGCCAGCGACGGTGCGATCCTCAAAGTATTGGAAAAGCTGCGCAAGGTCTCGACCGAGCGCACCCAGCTCGATGAGGCGCGCGGCAAACTGAAGCGGCCCTCCCCGCAACTCGCCCGTCGCCTCACGCATACCGAACAGCGCGTGCGCCGCGTGCTCGACGAACTCCAGCTCGGCCGCCGCCACATTACGATCGTGGTGGAGAAGTTGAAGAAGGCCGAACGGGTCCTGCATCACCAGCAAGACCTCATCGCCGCGGTCGAGAAAAAGACGAAACAAAGCGCCTCGCAGGTGCTGCGCCTGGCATCGCGCGTCAAGGGCGAGGACAACCGTCAAGCGGCGGCCGCTGCCAGGCAACTGCGCGTCGGCGTCGACGACGCCCGGCGTCTGGTCGACGACTTGCGGGCGGCGCGCAAGCAGATCGGTGACCTCGAGACCGAGCTCGGGATGCCGCGCGAGCAGTTGTCACAGACGCTGCGCATCATCCGACAGGGCGAATACAAGGCCCAGGATGGCCAGAAGCGTCTCATCGAGGCCAACCTCCGCCTGGTCGTCAGCATCGCCAAGCGATACACGAATCGCGGGCTTGGCTTTCTCGACCTCGTACAGGAGGGCAACATCGGGCTGATGCGCGCCGTCGAGAAGTTCGAGTACCAGCGCGGGTACAAGTTCTCGACCTACGCGACGTGGTGGATCCGGCAGTCGGTGAGTCGCGCGATCGCCGATCAGGCGCGCACGATCCGCATTCCGGTGCACATGATCGAGACGATCAACAAGGTCGTGCGCTCCTCGCGCTACCTGGTGCAGCAGTTGGGACGCGAACCGACCCCGGAAGAGATCGCGGCCAAGATGGAGATGCCGCTCGACAAAGTCCGCAACGTCCTGCGCATCGTCAAAGAACCGGTTTCCTTGGAAACGCCGATCGGCGACGAGGAGGAAAGCTCGCTGGGCGATTTCGTCGAGGACCGGCAGACCGTCTCACCGGCCGACGCGGCGGTGTATACGAGCCTCGAGGAGCAGACGCGCAAGGTCCTCGCCACGCTGACGCCGCGCGAGGAGCAGATCTTGCGCATGCGCTTTGGCATCGGCGAAAAATCCGACTATACGCTCGAGGAAGTCGGGCAGCGGTTCGCCGTTACCCGGGAGCGGATCCGACAGATCGAGGCCAAGGCGCTGCGCAAACTGCGCCATCCGAGCCGAGCGCGCTCGATCGAGTCGTTCGTTGGCAATTGAACGCCATATCCGGCCGCACAGGGAATCGGGGTGGAGGGGAGTAGGAGGAGGAGAGGCCCATGCTGAAGGACGGCGATCTCGAGGATCAACTGCGCAAGTGGCGTGAAGACCGCGCCCGCAAGCTGTCGAGCCGGCCCACGCCGCACGACCGGCGGACGGTGCGCGTGAACGGCCAGGAGGTCGTGGTCGTCACCAAGGCGAAGCGCGCCCTCAACCCGCCCCCAGCCTGATCTCTGCCTGCCGGCTGGGCCTGCGGCCCCCGGTTCGGCTTTGCCCTTGCCACGGCTTGGGGCGGAGCGTATCGTCTGCCCATGCGCTGGCAGAGCGCGATGCTTGCGCTGATCGTGGCAAGCGGTATCGCCGGGGCGGGGCGTGCTGGAGCCGAATCGGTTCGCTATGTGCTCCGCCCGGAAAGCCGCCTGATCACTCATTGTCACGGCTGCGATCCGGTCACCAGTCACAGCGAGTCGCTGACCGGCAGCTTTCATGTCGGCGTCTTGCCCGGAACCGAGTACGCGGTCGAAGCGTTGACGGGCGTGCGCTGGTCGGCTGGCGGGCGCCCCATTAGCGGGTCGGGCTTCTTGCAGCGGTTTGCCGATGGGCGGGTGGCCATGGTCATCGATACGCGTTTCGGCGGCGTACCAATCCTGTTCACCAGCGGGCGCCGACAACCCTCCAGGGCAGGCGAGATCCGCCTCCAGCTTTTCTCACCCAAGGGTGCGCGCAGCAGTTTTTCCATCACCCTGGTCGCCGCTCCGGAACAGGCGGCCGCGCCCGACAGCGATGCGGACGGCGTGAGCGACCCGATCGATCGCTGTCCCACCGTCGCCAGCCCCAGCCAGGGCGACGCCGACGGCGACGGCGTCGGCGACGCCTGTGATGCGTGCAGCGACTCGCCAGCCGAGGCCGTCGTGCGAGAGGACGGCTGTGCGCTCGAGCAAGCCTGCCCGTGCGCTGGACCCAACTCGGAGACGGAGTGGCCGAACCAACGCGCCTACGTGCAGTGCGTGGCGCGCCACCTCAAGGCTCTGCGGCTCGAGACCAAACTGGGCAAGTCGGAGATCGGGCTGTTGCTGCGCAACGCCGTACGCTCGGGCTGCGGGCGCCATATTCTGGCCCTGCGCTGACCGCCGTAGAGGCGTTCATCCCGGCGACGGGCCCTTCCTCCGGCGGGCCCAGGAGCGCGGAACGGGCCGGTGGCGCGGTGCGCTCAGCGCGAATAGCCGTGCGTCGATTCCACGGCCGACTCGGTCGCCGAGTTCAAATAGGCCAGCACGCCGGGGGCGTCCAGGTACTCGAAGCAATACATCGCCGCCGCCCCGATGATGAGCCCGTAGAAGAACTCGCGCACGGCTGGCGATTATAGGCCAGCTCCGCGATCGCGCAAGCCGTGAAAGCGCCGCGCACCCGCACGCTCGCCGCGGGCTCAGGGAAAGACGATCCGAGCGTCCCGTCCGCCTTCGAGGAACGGCTCGTTGGCGGTCGTGTGCAGGGTGTTGTTCTGGCCGTTGAAGCGATCGATCACCAAGCCGATGATCGGCGAGGACACGCCGCGCACGACCAAATGCGCGGTATCCGTTCCCAGCGTCGACTTGCCGAGGGTGCCGAAGCGGGAGAACGACTGGCTGCTGATGCATTTGAGCCGGAAGGAGGAGGAGAACACCTGCTCGAACTCATTGATGATCGCCAGTTGCACGGTCGTCTCGGTGGGCACCTGGAACAGCAGGTCCTCGGTGCAGGGCACGGTGATGAGCTCGCTCGACGGGCCGCCAGTCTGCCGGGTCAGGACGACGAAATGCAGTCGATCTGGACATTGCTCGTAGGTGGAGCCGTCGAGGTCGATGACGCCGCTGTAAAGTCCCGGGCTGAGCCGCTGGAAGCCGATGGCGTCGTACCCCACCGTCTCACCCGTGATGCGGTCGTAGGTCAGGGCGCGACCTTGGATGGCGTTGTGCGCGCTCAGCTCCGGGCGCTCCGCTGCGACGGCGCATTTGAGCTCGCCCACCCCGTCGAAGGGCGGTACGGCGGTGAAGGTCAGCGGATTGCTCGCGCCGTCGCTGGCCAGCCATGAGAGGGGTTGGCGTGCCGTCAGGCGGACGAAGAAACCGATCTCGACGCAGTCGCTCTGCCGCACGTAGAAGCACTGCAACTCGATGTCGCGATCGGACATGTTCATCAGCTCGACGCGCGTATCGTGGGTCGCGCTGGTGACGAGGTACGGGAAGACCAGCAACGCCGAGGCCAGCTTCTGGGCCGGCGGAATGCCCGGCGCCGTGCCGAGGAACGCAATCTGACCATCGTCTGCCAGGGTTGGAACCGGCGTCGAGGTCGGCCGTGGCGTCGGCGTGAGCGTCGCCGTGCGACTCGCCGTCACGGTGCGCGTCGGCGGTCGGGTGGCACTCGCCGTCGGCCGGGGCGTCGCCGTGCGCGTCGGCCGCATCGTGCGCGTCGGACCGGTCGGCGTGTTCGAGCCACTACCAAATGGCGAGAGGCGCCATGAATCGAAGGCGCCGCCGAGGGCACGCATGAGCGCGCTCCAGTCGATGCCGCTTTGCGCCGATGCCGGGCCCGCCAGCCCCACGGCCAAGCCGCCGAGCACGGCTGCCTTGACGACGCGTTGTAGCCAGCCGGGCTTCATGGAAGGCGAATCTCCCCGAAGCGCCCGCCGCGCAACGCCGGCTCATTACCTGCCGTCCCCTGCGCCCCACCGGCGGTGAGGAACCGATCGACCAGCATGGTGATCACCGAGGTCTGCACACCCTTGACGATGATGTGGCCCGTCTGCGAACCGAGCGTGGCCTGCGTGAACGCCTGGTTGATCGAGCGCAGGGTACGACGCGCGTAGCAGGTGACCGTGGTGGCGGCCGAGAGTTGCTGCTCGAATTCGTTGACGATCACAAACTGGACCACCGTCGTGGTGGGGACGACGTTCTCAATGTCTTCCGTGCACGGCGCCAAGATGATCTCACTCTCGGTCGCCGGGACACCCGTCTCGTTGGCGAGGAAAACGAAGTGCTGTTCGTCCGGGCACTGCGTGTAGGTCGAGCCGTCGAGCTCGATCACGTTGCCCTGCAGCCCATCCGTCAGACGCAGGAAGCCGACCGCGCTGTAGCCGATGGTCTGTCCGTCGGCACCGAACACGGCGGCTCGCCCCTGGATCGCGTTGTGGCGGTCGACCGGCTCCTCCTCGGTCTCGACGAGGCACTTGAGCTCGCCGGTCGAGAACAGCGGCGGCACGGCCGTAAAGCTGCTGCCGAAAGAGCCGCGGCTCGCCAACCACGAAAACGGCTGGTTGGCTGTCAGGCGGATGTGGAAGTCGATCCCCCCGCAACTCGACCCGTTGATGAAGATGCACTTCAGATCCACCGGGCGACTGGTCAGATTCACGAGCTCGACACGCGTATCCACGCTCGCGCCGCCCCCTTCGACGACGATGAGCGGGAAGACCAGCAGCGCGGACGGCAAGCGCTGTGGCGGCGCTTCCGCCCGCGCAGAGCCCGCCACGAGCGCGAGACTCACGCCGCAGGCGACCCGCGTCAGCCAACCGATTGCCGTCGTCCGATGGTGCATGAGCGGCGCGATACTAGGCCCATGCGCCACACAAATCAACCAAAAAATCCAGGCCCATTGTAAAGTCAGAAATAGTTGAATTACAAAGACTTTATGCCAGATGACCAGGCGCCACGGTTCTGCGCTCATTGCGCTGCTGCGCTGGCCGAGTGCGAGCCCGACGGCACCAGCCGACTGGCCTGCAGCGGCTGCGGTCGCATGACCTACCGCAATCCGGCGGTGGGCGTGGCGGTGGTCCTGCGCGACGGGCCTGCGGTCCTCTTGGGTCGGCGCGGCCGCGGTCGTTACTCCGGGCTTTGGTGCATCCCCTGCGGCTACGTCGAATGGGATGAGGACGTGCGCGAGGCGGCGCGGCGCGAGCTGCGCGAAGAAACGGGCTTGCAAGTCGACGTCGGTGACGTGCTTGCCGTGCATTCGAACTTCCATGATCGCGCCCGGCAGACGGTCGGGATCTGGTTCGACGGTCGTATCCATGGCGGAACCGCCCGCCCGGGTGACGACCTCGATGCACTCGGGTACTTCCCACCCGGGCGGCGGCCGCCCCTGGCATTCCCAACCGACGCGCTGGTGTTGGCGGCGCTGGAACGCGGTGGCGCCGCTTGACTCGCGGGCGCGATGAGGACGTAGGTGGGTTCACCGAGGCGGACCGCGCGAGTCGCGGTCACCCCGAAATTCCGTCGCAACGACAGAGGAGTCTGCGCATGGCACGCCTGCTCGAAGGAAAGGTGGCGGTCATCACCGGTGCGGGCCGCGGCATCGGCCGCGAAGAGGCGCTGCTGATGGCCGCGCATGGCGCCAAGGTCGTGGTCAATGACCTCGGCGGCCACTTCGACGGTTCCGGCGCCGATGCGAGCCCGGCCCTGCAGGTAGTCGACGAGATCAAGGTGGCGGGTGGCGAGGCCGTCGCCAACCGCGACAGCGTGACCGACTTCGCCGGCGCCAAGCGCATCGTGCAGTGCGCGCTCGACACCTTCGGGGCGCTGCACGTCCTGGTCAACAACGCCGGGATTCTGCGCGATCGCATGATCTTCAACATGAGTGAAAGCGACTGGGACACGGTCGTCGCCGTCCATCTCAAAGGCACCTTCAACATGAGCCGACACGCCTGTGAGTACTGGCGCGAACAGCACAAACAGGGGCGGGCGCTGGGCGGGCGGATCATCAACACGGCCTCGGACGCCGGGCTGCTGGGCAACGTCGGCCAGTCGAACTACGGCGCCGCCAAAGCCGCCGTTGCGGCCATGGCGATCATCATCGATGCGGAGATGCAGCGCTACGGCGTGTGCTGCAATGCCATCGCGCCGATCGCACGCACGCGCTTGACCGTCGAGGCGACGCCGGCGATCGGCGCCTTCATGGGCCAGCCGGCGCCGGCTGGAGCCTTCGACGTCTTCGATCCGCGCAACGTCGCACCGCTGGTCGTCTGGCTGGCGAGCGATGAGGCCGCGGGCGTGCACGGCGAGGTCTTCCGCGTCGGCGGCGGCACGGTGTGGCTGATGCAAGGCTGGCACTCGGTCAGTAAGGTGTCGCAGGCCGCCACCTGGGATCCGGCGGCGCTCGGGGCGCGCCTGCAGGCCGAACTGGGGAAAGGTCTCACGGCGAAGGAAAGCATCGCCAGCGTCACCGCCGAGGCCATCAGCGGCTGAGCCCCACCACCGCGAGCGCTTCCCGAACCAGCGTGAGTCCATCGATCCGGACCATTCTCTTCATCTGCCACGCCAATACGAGCCGCAGCGTCATGGCGCAGGCGCTCCTGGAGCGGCTGTTGGAGGAACGCGGGCTCGGCCCGCGCTATCGCGTCACGGCTGGCGGCATCGCACCGTACGCGCGTGACGGCGCTCTCGTCTCACTCGACGCCCGCTTCGCCCTGCGCGAGGTCGGGATCGCGCTGCCGCCCGATCGGACCTCCGTCGACCTCAAACGGCATCGCCATCTGCTCGCCGAGGCCGACGTCATCCTGGCCATGACCGAGGCGCAGGTGGGCATGTTGCGGGCTGGCTTCCCGGAGGTGGAGGGCAAGGCCGTCCACACGTTGCGGTCACTGGCCGGCGAGCACGGCGACATCGAGGACCCCGTCGGCGGCAGCGACGCTTGCTATGCCGACTGCCGCGACCAGATCGACCGCTGTCTCAGGCGCTCACTCGCGCGCCTGCTGTGACACCTCGGCCTGTGCGTCACGCCGTCGCACCCGCACCGGGATGCGTTCCTCACCTGGGCCGATGATGCCGCGCGTGCCGTCGACCGCCTGGGTGACGCGCAACTCGAGCTCGTAGTCGCCCGGACGCGATGGAGCCTGGAGGTCGAGGCGCATCTCTGTCCGCTCACCCGGGGCGAGGTTTTGCGGCAATAGCACGACATCGCCGAGGCCCGGCTCGGGCACCCCGCCGGCGAACCAGCGCGCCATGAGGAAGACGAGATAGCGCGAGCTGATCATGGTCTCGCCATTGAACGCCGGCCAGGCCACGGCGGCGCGGTTCTTGACTCGCACCCGGGCTCGCACCCGCTCGTTCGGCGCGACCGCTCGCGGCACGCCGCGCACGACGATCCACGCCCGCAACTGTTCCGGCTCGAGTGCAGCCACCCGCGCCGGGACGGGGTCGCGAAAGGCATCGATCATCACGCCCGCCAGCTCGCCGGGGTGCAAGCCATTGCGCGCGCAGCGCACGATCTGCAGATCGGCCCAGTCCCAGACGCGATTCGGCGCGCGCTCGAGCGGCACCGGCTCACGGTCCCACCGGTCGTCGGCGGCGTACACGCCGATCGCCTGCACACCGACGCCATAGAGCGCCAGCAGGCCGACCGCGACCCGCGCCGCCGAGCCGCGGCAGAGCGGGACCAAGCCGTAGACGAGAAACAGCGTCAGCGCCGGAAGGACATCGACCAGGTAGCGCGGCCCGTAGGTGTAGCCAGCCCACCATTCCGTGAACTTGGCGTGCACGATCAGGTGCAGCACCACGCCGATCGTCAGCCAGCGCAGCCACGGCGGGGCCGCGGTGCGCCACACCTGCACCGCGCCCCAGCAGGCGAAGATCATGATCGGCGTGTACACCAACACGCCGCGGTTCGGGCTGACGAAGAGCCCGAGGAGCCCCTCCAGCAGCGGGCCGTCAAAGTGGTTGAAGCTGCCATAGCCGCCCGCCACGGTACTGAAGGTGGTCCAGTTGTACGCCACCAGGAGCGTGCCGATCAGCGCCGGGGCGGCGGCGAAGGCCAAGGCGCGGCGGCGCGACGTGACGCAGACGAAGGCGAAGGCGAGGGCCGCGAAGACCAACATCTGTGGCCGGTTGGCCACCGCGACGCCGGCGGCCAGCCCGGCGACGCCCAGCGCCGCAAGGGTCGGCTGCGGCGCGATCAGAACGTGGCACAACACGATCAGCGTGAGCTGCGCCAGCGCGTGCGGCCACAACGCCTGGCTGGAGATCGACCAGGTCGCGGCACCGAGGGCGTAGACGAGCGCCAGCACCAACGCCCAGCGCCATTCGGTCAGGCGTCGGAGGACGCCGAACAACAGGCTGGCCCCGAGCGCCGTCAGCGCCGCGGCGGCGATGCGTTCCATCGCCGCGATGACGACGCGTGCGCGCACGTCGTCGTAACCGATATCGCCGTGGGCGAGCCACCAGGCGGGGCCCGCGTACAGGGGGGTGATGACGAGCGAAGTCGCTATCGTCGACAGCGAGTATCGGTGTCCGTCGCGCTCGTACAGATAGTACGGCAGGTGGCCAGCCGCAGTCCGTTCCCAGGAGAATTCATCGAGGTCGAGATCCCCCTCGCGCAGCAGGCTGAACGGCAGGACCCGCGTCGGCAGGCTGTCGCCGCTCCCGCGCAAGCGGAAGTTTGCCGTGTAGACGACGAACAGCGTCAGGAAGATCAGGGCCGCGGTGCCGATCGACCGCCATCCGTCACCGGCCGCGGCAGCGCCCCACCCGGGCTGCCCCTGAACGGGCGCGGTCACGCTCCCGCTGCGCACGCGATCGGCCATCGGATCGAGATGGTGCCGGGCGTGCGCACCTTCGGCAAGCCACGGGCTTGCCGGTGAACTGCAAAGCGTCCGACAATGGCGGCATGCGAGCGATGGTCTTGACGAGCCCGGCAGCGGTGGAAACCGCGCCGCTGCGATTCACGACGTGGCCCACACCGGTTCCCGCCAGCGGCGAGCTGCGCGTACGCGTCCGGGTGTGCGGCGTCTGCCGCACCGACCTGCACGTCGTCGAAGGCGAGCTGCCGCCGCAGCGCTCCCGCCTCGTCCCCGGTCATCAAGTAGTCGGGACCGTGGACGCGCTGGGCCCCGGCTGTACGCGCTTTGCCCGCGGGCAGCGCGTCGGCATCGCCTGGCTCCGCGCGACCTGTGGCCAATGCACGCCCTGTCGGCGGGGCACGGAAAACCTCTGCACCGCAGCCCGCTTCACTGGCTGGCACGCCGACGGCGGCTACGCCGAGTACGCCGTAGTGCGCGAGGACTTCGCTTATGCCCTGCCCGAGGCCATCCCCGACGCCGAAGTGGCCCCGCTGCTGTGCGCTGGCATCATCGGCTACCGCGCCTTGCGGCGGGCGCGCATCTTTTCGGGTTGCCGGCTCGGCCTATACGGCTTCGGGGCCTCGGCCCACATCGCCATTCAAGTGGCGCGCCACCTCGGCTGTCGGGTTTTCGTCATGACGCGCGAGGCCAAGCATCGCGCCTTGGCGATGCACCTGGGAGCCGAGTGGAGCGGCGCCGCGGCCGACGCACCGCCCGAGCCGCTCGACAGCGCGGTGCTGTTCGCCCCTGCCGGCGAGCTCGTTCCGACCGCTCTGGCGGCGCTGGAACGCGGCGGCACCTTGGCGCTGGCCGGGATCTATCTCAGCGACGTGCCACCGCTCGTCTACCACCGCCACCTGTTCTACGAGCGTTCGCTGTGCAGCGTGACCGCCAACACGCGCCAGGACGGCGTTGAGCTGTTGCGCATCGCGGCCGAGATCCCGATCCGCCCGCACGTCGTTCCCTTCCAGCTGGCGGACGCCAACGAGGCGCTCAGACAGCTCAAGCACGACGGTTTCGAAGGCGCTGCCGTCCTGACCGTGTAGCCGCCAGACGCCGTACCGCGCGACGCCCCGGACATCAGTTTGGGGTGGCTGTGCCGGCCGCCGCCGTGTAGGGTAGCTGCGGTTCGCGTCATGACGCGCCTGCCTCCCTACCGCCGGGTCCTTTCGCTCCTCCTCGCGCTCGCGCTTCTGGACGCGAGATGTGCCGCCGCCGATCCGGCCGCCGCACCCGGCGAGACGCCGCCGCGCGACGTCATTCCGCTCAACGATGAGACCGACCTCGAGGCCGACGAGAGCGGGCCGGCGGGATTCCCAGACCCCTGGGAGAACACCAACCGCAAGACGCTGTGGCTCGATCAACAACTCGATCGCTGGTTCATCAACCCCTTGGTGAGCACCTATCAATTTCTCGTGCCCACGCCGGCGCGACAGGCCGTCCAGCGCTTCTGCCTCAACCTCAATACCCCGCAGATCCTCGTCAACGACCTCCTGCAGGGCGAATGGAAGGATGCGGGGGTCACCACCGAGCGGTTCGTCATCAATACCACCGTCGGCATCGGCGGCCTGTTCGATCCGGCCGCCAGCTTCGGCCTCGAGCGCCACCAGGCCGATTTCGGCCAGACCCTCGCCCTCAACGGCGTCGACAGCGGCCCGTACCTGGTCATGCCTCTATTCGGGCCCAGCACGGTACGCGACGTGTCCGGGTCGGTGGTCGATTTCTTCCTGCAGCCCGCTCTCTACGCGTTACCGTTCGCGGCGCTGTTCGTCTATCAGAGCACCCGCGGTCTCTCGGCCCGTGAGGCACATGCCGAGGGGCTCGCCGTTCTGCGCAGCTCTTCGGTCGACTATTACTCCGCCCTGCACAACGCCTACTACCAAACGCGCATGGCGGAGATCTGGTCTCGACGCAATGCCCAACGCGAGCCGGAGCCGACCCCGGTCGGGTCGCTGGCGGCGCGCTGATGGCCAGCTGTCATAGCCGGTAGGCTGTTAGCGGTTGGGGATTCCCTGCGCTCCCTCGCAGCATCCCAGGAGGCTAACCGCCACCAACCTCGCTACGGTTTCGCCGCCGCATACGCCGCCGCCTTCTCGGTCACGCTGTCGAGCAGGCTGGCGAACCCATCGCGCTTGAGCACCGTCGTGTACTCGGAGCGGCGCAAGGCGAGCTCGCTCACCGTCCCTTTCTGGTAGACGTCGACGATCTGCCAGCGGTCGCCGATGCGGCGCAGTCGGTAGGTGAGCTGGACGTCATCCGCGTCAGGGCGGTCGAGCACCGTGCGGACGAAGACCGAGTCCTCGCTGCCGGGCTCCTCGCCAAGGGTACGGAACTGCTCGCCACCGTAGCCGGTGAATCGCCCCGCATAGGTCGCGACGGTCATCTCCTCGAACGCCGCGCGCCAACGCTGCTGATCGGCGGCGCTGAGGTCCTTCCAAGCCGGCCCGAGAACAAAGCGGGCCATGAAATCGAGATCGTAGTGCCGCTCGATCGCCGGCTGTAGGCGTGCATAGCGACCGGCATAGCCGAGCGACGCGGCGTCTTTCATGACCCCGATCAGCGTCGCGTGGAGGTCTTCCACCGCGCTCACCGCCGCCGCCTCGCCACCCGATGCAGCGCGGCCTATTCCAAGCAGCACAACCACAGCGGCCCATCGCACCATGCCCGTCGTCTCCCAAGGTGTTCCGCCGCCCCGACAACCGCGGCGGTCGGCTGCGGGCGCGATGTGCTGTCGAGCAACCCGGAGCATTCCATCTGTACGCCAGGCGGGCTGGAATAGCCAGTCGGCCCGGGCGCAGCGGCCGCCACCGGCGTGTGCTCCCGCCACGGCCGACCAACACGGCGGCGGAAGGCGACCCGGCTCTCACGGGCGCGGTCAGCATGCGTGGCTACTGCTGCGCGATCCCCGGCGCACGCGGGGCTGCTGCGCCGTCGATCGTGACCTGCGGGCGCAACTGCTCGAGCATCTTGTCGCCAATGCCCCGCACCAGCTTCAGGTCGTCTACACTCTTGAAGGCACCGTTCTTGTCGCGGTGCTCGACGATCGCCTGCGCCTTGGCTGGCCCAATGCCCTTCAGCGTAGCCAGCTCCGCGGCGGAGGCGGTGTTCAGGTTGACTGGGCCCTCCTCGGCGGCAGCGGCCGGCTGGGCGAACAACAGGGACATCGCCACCAGCACCCCGAGCAGGGTTCGTACACTGTGTCTTGCCATCGGACTTCTCCTTCTGACGGCGACGGCGCGCCGTCTGGTTGATGCGCCCGCGAGAGCCAGGTGCTGCCGATTTACCTTCGCCCCGAGAGCGTGTAAACATATTTCATATGTTATCGATGGAAATATTTTATCTGTATCGGCATCTCTTCTAGGAGTCTATGCCGCCCTCTGCTCCATACCGGCCGCCGCTAACCCCGGCGTACTGGGCCGCGGGCGGCGTGCTGATCGGTCAGCTCCTGGCCGCGCCGTGCGCCGACGCGCCGCTGTGCAGCGGTGCGACGGCGCTGGTGGTGCTGGCCGTCGCCGCGGCCGCGCACTGGCCGACCCGTCCGTGGCTGCACTCCGTGGCGCTGGTCTTGGTGGCCGCGGCCATCGGCCAGGCGCAGATGCGGGCCGCCGCATCGCCGCCCAGCGCGGCTGACGACGTCGCCCAGGCTGCCGGCGCCCGGGCCTGGGTGCGCGGCACGGTGGCCGAGCGCCCGACACGGTCGGCGGGGCGAACCCGACTGGTCGTCGAAACCCAGGCGCTGCGCCGCGGCGCCACCTGGCAGTCGGCGCACGGGCGCGTCTTGATCACCGTCGCCAAGGCGACCGCGGGCTGGCATCGCGGCGATGGTCTGGAAGCGGTCCTGGGGCTGCGCCAGGTGCGGAACTTCGGCAACCCGGGAGAGTTCGATTACGCCGCGTACCTGGCCCGGCGCGACATCCATGTCAGCGCGTTCGCCGCCGACGACGCGTCCTGGCGGCGGCATTCAGTCGGCCGCCGCGGCTGGGCCGAGCGCCTCGATGCCTGGCGCGATGCGACCAGCGCGGCGATCCAGCGGTCGCTCGATGCCCGGACGGCGCCGATCGTGGCTGCCCTGCTGGTAGGCGAGCAGGACGGCGTGAGCGAGGCGGTGCGCGACAGCTACGCGCGCGCCGGCGTCAGCCACGTGCTGTCCATCTCGGGCCTGCACATCGGGCTGGTCGCGATGGCGTCATTCGTCGCGCTGCGCTGGTGCCTGGCGCGCAGCGAGCGCCTGCTGTTGATCGCCAACGTCCCCAAGCTGGCGATGGCAGCGAGCCTGCTCCCGGTGCTGCTCTACGCCGGGCTCGCCGGCCCCAACGTGGCGACGCTGCGCGCCGAGCTCATGTGGCTGTTGCTCACCGGTGCGGTCCTGCTCGACCGGCCGCGCGACTGGCTCGCCCCCCTGGCGGCGGCGGCCGCCGCGTTGGCCTTCACCCAGCCGGGTATCGCCTCCGATATCTCCTTCCAGCTCTCCTTCGCGGCCGTGCTCGGGATCGCCGTGGGCCTGCCGCGCGCGGCGGCGCGCTGGGCGGCCTGGGAAGAGGCGCATCTCATCCGACTGCGCCGCGGGCCGTGGCAGTGGTTGCGCTGGCTGGTGCTGTCGCAAGCGGTGACCGCCAGCGCCCTGCTCGCCACGGCGCCACTGACCGCGTGGCACTTCAACCAGGTGTCGCTGGTCGCGCCGCTGGCCAATCTGCTCGTCGTACCGCTGCTCGGCGTCGTCACGGTCGGGGTCGGCCTGCTCGCGACCGTGGCGGTCGCCGCCGCGCCGGCAGCCGCCGCCCCGCTGTTCGCCGTCGTCGGCGTGGCCGTGCGCCTGGCGGATGCGCTGACCGGCTGGCTGGCGGCGCTCCCGGCCGCAGCGCTGCGGGTGCCGACGCCCTCCGCCATCGAGCTGGGCTTGTACTACGGTGCGCTGGCGGCGTGGCGGCTGCCCAGTCGCCGGTGGCGGCGTCTCGCGCTCACCTGCTGCGGCGCCGCGCTGTTCGTCGACGCCTGTGCGTGGGGGCTCGATCGGTACGCGAGTGGGGTCCTGCGGGTGACGTTTCTCTCCGTCGGTCAAGGCGACTGCACCCTGATCGAGTTTCCCGGCGCGCACGTCATGGTCGTCGACGGCGGCGGACTCGCCGCCGGGCGTTTCGACGTCGGCCGCTACGTGGTCGGACCCGCGTTATGGCGGCGCAAGATCATGCGCGTCGACTCGATGATCCTCACGCATGCCGATTTCGACCACTACGGCGGGCTGCGCTTCCTCACCGAAGCGTTCGCGCCGCGCACGTTGTGGTGGAACGGAGTCGCCGGCTCGGGTGAACACTTCGCCGCGCTCTGGCGCGCCCTGGCTCGCGGCGGCGTGGCGATCACGGTTCCGACCGCCGGCTCGCGGCGCTGGATTGACGGCGTGCACGTCGAGGTGCTGCACCCCGGCGTGCGGCGCGGCGGCAGCGAGAACGATGACTCCCTCACCATCCGCTTGCGCTACGGCGCGGCCTCGGTGTTGCTGCCCGGCGACCTCGAAGCAGCGGGCGAAGCCGTCGCGGTGGCGCGCTGGGGCGACGCGCTCGCCAGCACCATCCTCAAGGTGCCGCATCATGGCAGCCGCTCGTCGAGCTCGGCGCGCTTCCTCGACCGCGTCGCACCGCGCCTGGCCGTGGCCTCGCTCGGCGCGGCGAACCGCTTCGGCTTTCCCGCCGCCGAGATCGAGCGCGCCTACGCCGATCGCCTCGTACCGTTGTGGCGCACCGACCGCGACGGCGCCGTGTCCCTCACGTTGACGGCGCGCGGCGCCATCCGGCTCACGACCGGGCGCGGCGGGCGGGTCGATCTCGATCCGCCCGCCGCCGGGCGAAGCGGTGTCGGTTGACCCCCGCGGCCAGGCGCGCGGCGGCGAACAGCCTTGACAGGTGAAAATCGAGCGGCCTAAATCGCCCGCGATTGCGCCGCGGGCCGGGGGCGGACAGCGGCCGGTGGAGGTCAGCCAGTCACGCCGTGCCGGTGCGACGCGCTCCCCGGGTGGGGAACGGGCGCCGCGGCGCGCAGCGAGCGAGGAGGGTCGATGGTCGGAGGGCGGGCCTGGCGGGGAGGCCTGGCAGGCAGCGCAGCCCTTCTGCTGGCCGCGGCGGCGGCGGCGCTGACGCTAGACGAAGGACAGAACATCTCGATCCGCACGCGCATCTACAGCCAGGCGGGCATCCGCATTCAGGACTCCGCTCCGGATACCGAGCCGGTCACCAAGTCCGGCCAGCTGATCCAGAACCGCAACTTCTTCAATCCGGAGCTCGACGCCAAGCTGACCGACTACGTCGGCTGGATGCGCGGCGGTAGGCTCGACTGGCTCGCTCCCGATGACCTGCGCTTCCGCGCCGCCGGGTGGGGCTTCTACGACGGGCTGTACGACTACGGCTCATCGCAGTTCGACGCCTCGCAGAAGCGCATCAACGCCTCCTTCGACAACCGGGTCCCACGCCAGGGGCCGGTCAACATCCGCCGCGGCGGCTGGTTCGTGCGCGGCGAGAACCTCAAGCTGGTGCGCAACGCGACGCGGTTCGGCCAGGTCTTCCCCGACTACGAGCTCTACGACCCGCGCGGCATCTACGCCCACCAGCAGCGCGTCAACGAGCTCTACCTGAGCTACACCAAAGGCCCGTTCTTCCTGCGCTTCGGCCGGCAGGGCATCTCGTGGGGGGAGTCGGACACCATCGCGCTGCTCGATCAGAGCAATCCCTTCGATCTGACTCTGGCGGCGCCCGGCTTCTTCGAGGACATCGAAGAGTCCCGTATCCCCCTGTACACGCTGCGCACCAGCTACAATCTGTTCGAGCTGTGGGGGCCGCTGTCGAGCGGCTTGATCGAAGGCTACTGGGTCCCCGGCGGCCTCGATTCCACGACTCCGATCACGCCCCTGGTGACGGCCAGCCCCTACTCCCCGCGCGGTCAGGATCCCCAGCTCTCCAGCCAGCAGCCCGGCGGGATCTTCCCGCCGACGTTTCAGTTCGTCTTCTTCGATCACCTCCCCAAGTCGGACATCTCGAGCAGCCGCTGGGGGGTGCGCTTTCAGACGCTGCTCAACCGCGCCATCACCTTGCAAGCATGGGTCTACCGCACGCTGCCGCAGAATCCGGTCCCGGTGAAGGTCGGGCGCGAGGACAACCTGCCGTTCGCCATCAATGGGACGAATTTCTTTCTCGTCGCCATCGAACACAAACCGGTCATGGTCTACGGACTCGCCGCGACGTTTTTCGCCGAATGGCTCGACGGCATCGTGCGGCTCAACGCGCAGCTATTCGAGCACGAGCAGGGCTTCATCCCGCAGGCCAATCTCAACGTCTGCCCGATCAGCCGCAGCCAACCGATGATCTGTCCCGGCGGCCGCAACCCAATCACCAGCCCCGGGTACATCCCGTACAACGACATCCTGCGCTACGAGGTCGGCTTCGATCGCTTTTTCTTTCTGCGCTTTCTCAACCCGAGCAACAGCTTCCTCCTCAGCACCTCCGCCGTCGGTTCCTACAACGCCTCGTACACGGGGGCCGCCGACCATCATTTCCGCTTCGCCCAGCTCAAACCTTCGCTCTTCCGCCGCCTGCCCGACGGCGGCCTGCAGCCGGTGCAGCGCGGCGCGGTGCAGAACGACTACGTCAACATGTACGCGCTCGATGCCCAGGGACAGTTGACCTTGCAGACCGACTACCTCCATGGGCGCCTGACGCCGCGCCTGACGCTCATCGGGTACGTACGCGGCACCTACGCCATTCATCCATCCCTGGTCTACCGCTGGAGCGACTCACTGCTCCTGCAGGCCGACTGGCAGCATATCGACGGCGCCTATCAGGCGCTCGGATTCTTTCGCGACCGCGATCAGATCGCCCTGCGCGTGACCTACCAGCTCAACTGAGCGAGCACACCGCCGATGCGCACCGCTGACCACGGATGAACACCGACCGCCGCCACTCCACACCGCGCCGCGGGCGCGGGCTGGTTCGGTGTTGATCAGCAGTCGTCGGTGTTCATCGGTGGTCTTGCGGCGGCGCTGCGATCGCCGCGCGGGCATCGGCCACCAGGTCGGCCACGGTCTGCGACCAGGGGATCTGGGGCGTCCAACTGCTCAGGGCGCGCAAGGCCGCGCCACTGCCGACCAGGCGCGGCACGCGGTTGGCGCGCCGCCGTTGGCTGACTGAAACGACTTCCGCCGCCACGCCGGCCGCAGCGATCAGGTCATCGAGCACGCTGCCGATCGACCGCCCGACCCCGGAGCAGACGTTGTACGCGGCGCCGGCGACGCCGTGCTCGCAAGCGGCGATGTAGGCGGCCACGACGTCGCGCACATCGGAGAAGTCGCGCACCGGATCGAGGTCGCCGACCTCGACCCGCCGCGGCCCGCCGCGCTCCGCAGCGACGAGTTGGCGGGCGAAATCGGCGCACACGAAGGCGGGGCGCTGTCCGGGCCCGGTGTGGTTGAACGGCCGGAGGCGCACGACGTCGAGCCCCGCACCGCGCGCCCATTGCGCCGCCAACAGATCGGCCGCCGCCTTGCTCGCCCCGTAGGCGCTGAGCGGACGCAGGGGGCAGTCCTCGCGGACCGGCAGATCGTCGTCGGCGACCGCGCCATAGGCGTCGGCCGAGCCGATGGCGAGCACGCGGCAGCGCGGCGCTCGGCGATGGACGGCGGCGAGGACGTGCAAGGTGCCGAGGGCGTTGACGCGGAACGCGGCGCCGGGATCCGCCGCCGCATCCGGGATGAACGCCACCCCGGCGAGATGAAAGAGCACCTCGGGCTGGACGGCGGCGACCGCCGCATCGACCGCCCCGACGTCGACGACGTCGACGACGTATGACGCCGCGGCCCCCACCGCCGCGGCGCGAACCCGCCCCTCCAGACTGCGCACCGTTCCGAATACCTCGGCGCGGCGCGCCCGCAGGGCGCGCGCCAGATGCCCACCGGCGAAACCATCGATGCCGGTGATCAACGCACGCATGGCAGGGGACCGGCCAACCCGGGCACGCTCAGGGCTGGCGCTGCCCGGCGCGCCCGTAGCGATCGGCGAGGCGGATGACGTCTCCGAGCTCGGGCGTCGAGACCTCGAGGACGTCGCACGCCGTGCGGGCGATCAACCGGTGGCGCCGCCCCGGCCAGACATGGACGCATCGCCCGGGCTCGAGCACCACTTGCTCCAGCGGCTGCCCCTCCTCGCCGAGCTGGAGTTCGAGCACACCGGCGAGCAGGTAGAGCGTCTCGTCCTTGCGCTCGTGGTACTGCAAGCTCAGCGCTTCGCCAGCGGCGATGTGCAGGATCTTGCCGACGTAGCGATCCGTGTGGGCCCAGACGATCTCGTACCCCCACGGTTTGTCGACGCGTGCGGGCGCTGTGGAGAGCGAGGTCACGGGCCGCAATATAGCACCAGCGCAGCGGTCGCGACCCACAACAGCACCACCACCAGCAGCGGCCGGTCGGTCAGCAACAGCTGCGTCGGATTGCCGCCTTCTTCGCGCTGATGAACGAGATAGAGATAGCGAAAGATGCCGAACAACACGAACGGGATGGTCAGGTAGAGCTTGTCGGTGCCGAGCTTCTCCTGCACCTCGGGCGAGGCGGTGTAGATCGCATAGGCCACCACCACCGAGGCGGTCACCACCGCGATCATCTGATCGAGGAAGTACGGGCTGTACTCGCGCAGTGCGGCGCGATGCGCTTCGGCGTTATCCTCCAGCAGCACCAACTCGTGGCGGCGCTTGGCGAAGCCGAGGAACAGCGCCAACAGGAAGGTGCAAATGATCAACCAGGGCGAGACCGGGACATCGATCACCACGCCGCCGGCGGCGGCGCGGATGACGAAGCCGCTGGCGATCGCCATGACGTCGAGGATCACCAGCTCCTTGAGCGCGAAGGTGTACGCGACCTGCAAGAGAAAATAGGCCGCGGTGAGCAGAGCGAACCCGGCGCCGAGCCACATCGCCCCCCCGAGCCCAAGCGCAATCAGGCCGATCGACAGGCTGACGGCGGCGGCGCGCGACACTCGACCGGACGGCAGCGGCCGGCGGGACTTGAGCGGGTGCTGGCGGTCGCGCGCGCAGTCGCGCAGGTCGTTCATCACGTAGGCGCCGCTGGCGACGCAACAAAAACACGCGAAGGCGACGGCGACGCGCTCCAGGTCCGCCCAGACGAACAGGTGCTTGGAAAAGACCAGGGCGGCGAACAGGACGCCGTTCTTCACCCACTGCGGCGGACGGAGGAGCTGCCAGAGGTCTCGCGCCTGCGCCGTCAGGCCCGTTGCCGCTGCCCGCTTCACGCCGAGATCACCGATGTCCTCCAGGGCCGCCTCCGAACCCCTCGGGCAGTACCAGATCGCCGGCAGCGGGGCGAGTCGACACGCCTCTCGCCGAGCGACTCTTCCGGTGGTTCCCCTGACAGGCCTCCTACGCTATGCAGGGCCGATGCTTCAGGTCGGAGGGTGAGCGATGAAATTGATCGAGGGCAAGGTGGCGATCGTCACCGGATCGGGGCGCGGCATCGGACGGGCGGTCGTCGAGCTATTCGCCCAACACGGCGCGCGCGTGGTGGTCAACGACCTCGACCGCGACGTCGCCGAGGAAGCGGCCGAGGCGGTGCGCCAGGCCGGCGGCGAGGCACTGGTATGCGCGGGTTCGGTGACCGACCCGGAGTGCCCCTACCGACTGTTCTCGGCCACCGTCGATCGCTTCAAAGCCCTCGACATCTTCGTCTACAACCTCGCCTTCACGCACGATGGCGTGATTCATAAGATGACCGACGAACAGTGGCAGTCGATGCTCGATTGCCACCTCACCGGCCCGTTCCGCATCCTGCGCGCCGCCTCGCTGTTCTGGCGCGACTGGGCCAAGCAAGAGCAGGCGGAGGGGCGGCGCGTCATCCGCCGGGTGGTCAACACGTCCTCCACCTCGGGAGTCGCCGGCAACGCCGGCCAGGTCAACTACGCGGCCGGCAAGATGGGCATCATCGGCGTGACCAAGACGCTCGCCAAGGAGTGGGGGCGCTTGAACATTCACGTCAACGCCGTCGCCTACGGCTTCGTCGAGACGCGCCTGACGGCGGCCAAGGACAAGGCGCAGAAGACCATGCTCGATGGCCACTTGGTGGAGATCGGCATCCCCGAGGACAGGCGTGAGTGGGCCATCAGAACGATCCCGCTCGGCCGTCCGGGCACGCCCGCAGAAGCGGCCGGACCGGTGTTGTTCCTCTCCTCTCCGCTGGCCGATTACGTCACCGGGCACGTCGTCCTGGTGACCGGCGGCTCGCTCATGTGACCCGGCGAGGAGGCCCGCCCGCCGGACGCATGGGGTCGAAGGCTCCTTCGCCTCGCGCCGGGCGACCAGCCAGTCGCAACCGCACCGCGGCTCCCATCGGCGAGCTCATCGACCGGCTCGACCGCGCCTACCCCGAGGCGCGACTGGCGCTCGACTTCGAGTCGCCCCTGCACCTGCTGGTCGCACTCATCCTCGCCGCCCAGTGCACCGATGCCAAGGTCAATGAAGTCACCCCGGCCCTGTTTCGCCGCTTTCCGACTGCTGCAGCGTTCGCTGCTGCATCACAGGAAGAGCTCGAGAAATGGGTGCGATCGACCGGCTTCTTCCGTCAAAAGGCGCGCGCGATCCGCAACGCCTGCAAGGTTCTCGTCGAGGGCTTCGGCGGTGAGGTGCCAGCCGATCTCGACGCGCTCTTGTCGCTGCCTGGGGTCGGCCGCAAAACCGCGAATATTCTCCGCGGCAATGCATTCGGGATCCCCGGCATCGGTGTCGATACACACGTCGGCCGGCTCGCCCAGCGCCTGGGTCTGACCGGCAACCAGGATCCAGATCGGATCGAAGCCGATCTCGCTCTCGTCGTCCCCCCGGCACGGCAGATCAGATTCTGTCATCTGCTTCAGACACACGGGAGAACAACATGCCTGGCGAGGAAACCGAAATGTCAGGCATGCGTCATGAATAATATTTGCCCGTTTCCGGGCAAGACAAAGGCGCCTCCCACGATGAGACCCCCGATTCGGTCGCGTTGGATCAGGTAGAGCTGGCCCGCCGGCCCGGTGCGTCCGCGGCCGAGCTTGAGATGCGGGCACCACTGCCAACCGAGCTCGCAACCGGCGGCGGGGCGTGCAGCGGAGTGTCGGTTTTTTTGCTTGGCAAGGACGCGACTAAGCGCTATCTAGGGGGGGCCTGTGGGGAATGTGACCCAGTAGTCCCTTCGCATGAGCCGCGCCATGGCAACGAATCGACGGACGGTGTCCGCGCCGCGAACAATGAATCGGGTCGAGATTCACGATGTGCCCAAGCAGCAAGTGGTCGCGCATCTCGTCGGGCTCGGTCATCGCGTCGAGCCGGCGCCACCGCAGGCGCGCTATGACTTCATCGTCGATGCGCACGCGCGGCTGGCACTGCGCGTGGCCTATCCGAGCTCCTCGCGTCGCCGGGTGCACGTCGGCGGGCGTCATTACAACTACGTCTATCGGGCCTGGAACTTCAACTTTCACCACCGCGGGAAGGTGGGCGACCGCTACAGTGACTTCTTCGCCTGCGTGCCGCTCGTACCGGGGCATCCGCTCGATCTGACGCACGCCTTCGTCATCCCCTGGGAGGCGATCAGCGGCAAGACGTTCTACCTTCCCGACTCGCGCCGTTCCTATGCCGGCAAATTCGCGACCTATCGCAACGCCTGGCGGCAGATCCGCGTCGGCGAGGGTGGCGGGCAAGCCGGGCAACCGGCCAGCGCGTAGGCGATGCGGCGGCGCAGCACACGACGGTAGCCGCCGGTTGGGAAGCGCGCCGCACCATGGCGGGGCATGTCGTCGGGCTCATGCCGGCGGGCCCAGGGCCGGGCGGTGGCGACGACCGTCGGGGTCGGCATGACTTCGCAGGGCTGGGTGGAGCGGGCCTGGGTGCTGCTGATCGCCAGTAGCGGGCTGTATTTCTTCGCCGATAACGAGGCCGACAACGATCTCTGGATGCACCTGTACAGCGGCGCGCAGGTGCTCGCCAGGCGCGCTGTGCCCCGCATCGACGACGCCTCCTACACGGCCGCAGGCGGCCCGTGGATCGATCACGAATGGCTCGCGCAGGTCGGGATGGTGGGCCTCTATCAGAGCGGGGGATCGCCGGCGCTGTGGGGCGCCAAGCTCTTCATCGGCTTGCTCACGGCCTGGCTCATCTGGCACCTGCTGCGCCGGGTAGCGCGTTCGCCGTGGGCGTACAGCCCGGTGATGGTCCTCGTCCTGGCCGCGATGGCGCGTGGCTACGCCGTCCGCCCGCAGGTGATCACCTACTTCGGCGTCGCCGCCCTCTTGGGCTGGCTCGAACGCATGCAGCGCGCTCGCCCCGGTGTGGCATCCTATCTCGGCCTCGCGGCGGCCTTCGTTCTGTGGGCAAACGCGCACGGCGGCGTCGTGGTCGGACTAGTGCTGCTCGGCCTCTATGTCCCGTTCGGTGGCCGAGCGGCGCCGAGCTACCGGGCGCGGCTGGGATTCTTTCTCGTCGCCGTCGCGGCGACCACGCTCAACCCGTACGGTCCGCTGCTGTTTGGTTACGTCGCCAGTGAGCTGCAGGCATCGCATCCACTGGGCGAATGGCAGCCGGTGGCTTGGCTCGATCCGGCGCACCGCCCGGTGCTGCTGCTGCTCGCGGTCCTCGCCGTGACGCTACCCTTCGCGCGCCTGCTCAGGCGCCACCCGTGGTGGGGGATCGCGCTCGGCGGCCTGGCGTTGATGGCCCTCCAATCTCAGCGCCACACCCCGTTGTTCGCCCTGTGTGCGGCGGCGCCTCTGGCGGACCAACTCGATGCGGCGCTGGAGTGGCTGGAGAGGCGCGTGCCCCTGCGGCTCTCCTCGCCGGCGCGCGCAGCCCTGGCGCTCGGCCTGTGCGCCGTCGCTCTGGTGCAGGTCGCCACGCTGGTGCCGCGCCTCTGGCACGCCCGCGCCGGACTGGTGTTCGCCGCGCACGACTATCCGGTCGGCGCCTTGCGCCACCTGCGCCAGCTCGGCATCAGTGGCAACCTGGCATTGCCGCTCGACTGGGGTGGCTACGCGCTGTTCCACGGCGCCCCGCATCTCAAGGTCTCTCTCGACGGCCGCTTCGCCACCGTGTACCCGCCGCAGGTCGTCGAGGACGGCTTCGCCTTCTTTCGCGGCGACGGCGCGGCGCGCAACGCCCGCCTCCTCGACGCCTACCCGACCACGCTCGTGCTCGTGCCGCGCGGCGTGTCGACGCCGCTCGACGAGCGGCCGCAATGGCGCGTGCTCTATGCCGACCAGGTGGCGACGTTATACGGCACCGCGGGACCGCCCGCCGCCGGACGCAGCGAGGGGCCGCGCGGGCGGTTGCGTTTTCCCTAGGAAGAATTCGCCGCCGCCGGTCAGAGCGGCCGCGGATCGAAAACGACCGGCAAGCGCGCCGGAACGCGGAACAGCGAGCGTCCCCATTCGACCTCGTCGGTGGCGAGGCGCAGATTGGTGAGCTGTCCCGCCAGGGCGCCGATCGCCACCTGCGCTTCCATCCGCGCCAGGTGAGCCCCGAGACAGAAATGCGCGCCGCCGCCGAAGGCCAGGTGGGGGTTGTCAACCCTCCCGATGTCGAACTGATCGGGAGCGGGAAAACGCGCCGGGTCCCGATTCGCGGCGGCGAGCATCGCCCAGACCTGGGCGTCCTTGGGAATCACCTTGCCGCCGAATTCGGTGTCCTCGCGCACGAAGCGCGGCGTGAGCACGATCGGTCCATCGTAGCGCAGGCATTCCTCGACGGCGGCAGTGATCAGCGCCGGCTCGGCCTGCAGGCGTTCGAGCTGATCGCGGTGGCGCAGCAACGCCAGCGCGCCGTTGCCGATCAGGCCGATCGTCGTCTCGAAGCCGGCGATCAGCAAGCCGACGGATTGGGCGAGCACTTCGGTCGGCGTCAGTTGATCCCCCGCTTCTTCAGCGCGGATGAGATCGCTCAAGATGTCGTCGCTGCGCCGGTGGCGGCGCTCGGCGATGAGCCGCTCGAAGTACAGGCGCAGGGCCGTTGCGGCGGCGATGCCGCGCTCGAGGACGTCCGGCGGCAAGAGGATCGCGGCCAGCAGATGGGTCGCCTCTGCCGTCCATGCGGTGAATTGATCGCGGTCGGCGAGCGGCACCCCCATCATCTCGCAAATCATCGTCGACGGTACCGGCAGGGCGAGGTCGGCGATCAGCTCCATTTCGCCGCGCCCGCGCACGCGGGCGATACATTCGTCCGCCACCGTCTGGGCGCGCAAACGCAGGCGCTCGATGGCGCGCGGCGTAAAAGCCTTGCTGACCAGCCTGCGCAGCCGTGTCTGCGTCGGCGGATCCTGCTGGAGCATGAACTCGCGCGGACCCGCTTCCGGGAGGATCGTTTCGTCGGGAAGCGAGCCGTCCGAGCGGCGCACGCCCGTCGGCACCTGCGTCAGGAGGCGGACGCAGTCGTCGTACCGCGTCAGGCGCCAGATGCCGATGGGCGTCAGATTGACCGGGTCGACCTCGCGCAGGTGCTTGAAGTACGGGTGCGGATCGGCGCGCAGCGCCGGATCGAGCGGGTTCGCCCCGCACCAGCCATCGTCTTCGCCAGTCGTGCCGTCGTGGGGCGTCGATTCGTCCCGAACCGTCACCTCGCCTCCCTTCGCTCACGTGTGGCGACATCCAACCCGCCGCGGCACGAGCGCGCCTGGCACTATGCCAGAGCGCAAGCGGCTTGAGAACCGCTCTGGCCGGAGCGAGAAAATCGCTTCCCCGGCGCATCGAACCCGTAGTAGCGTACGCCCGCATCGCGCCACTCGTCGCAGAGGAGGATGCACATGGCAGAGAGCGTCTATAAGATCATCGAGTTGATCGGCACGAGCACCGAGTCGTGGGAGAAGGCCGCCTCGGAGGCGGTCAAGCGGGCGGCCAAGACGCTGCGCGACCTGCGCATCGCCGAGGTGTCCGCTCTCGACTTGCAGCTCGAAAATGGCAAGGTGCGCGCCTACCGAGCCAAGGTGAAGGTCTCGTTCAAGTACGAAGGCGGCGACTGAATCGCCGCGCCGGGGTGGGGGGCCGGGCCGGGGGGCCCCCGCGGGCCCCCGGGGGGGGGGTTAAAGGGCCAACCAAAGGCGGCGCCC
>CAYYWP010000013.1:0-41562 GCA_964475125.1 uncultured Binatia bacterium (SeqCode)
CGGCCGTGCGAGGACAGGAGAGAAGCTCCCAAGCTGTGGGGTTGAGAATGATCA
Organism: uncultured Binatia bacterium (SeqCode); assembly: GCA_964475125.1. Lineage (GTDB taxonomy): Bacteria > Desulfobacterota > Binatia > HRBIN30 > CADEER01 > CAYYWP01. The sequence continues at coordinate 55 of CAYYWP010000013.1, forward strand.
AGCGCCACGGCCCTGCGCCGTGATCTTCGTGTTCTTCGTGGTGAAAGGTTTTTTCGGATTGGGGTTAGTCTAGGCGGTGAGGCGCTTGAGCGCCTCGCGGTATTTCTCCGAGGTGCGGGCGACGACCGGTGCGGGCAGTGACGGCGCCGGCGGCTGTTTGTTCCAGCCGATCTCGGTCAGGTAGTCGCGCACGTATTGCTTGTCGAAGCTCGGCGGCGAGACGCCGGGGCGGTACTCGTTCTGCGGCCAGAACCGCGAAGAGTCCGGAGTCATCACCTCGTCGATCAGCAGCAGGGTGTCGCCGAGCAGGCCGAACTCGAACTTGGTATCGGCGATGATGATCCCGCGTTGCTCGGCCCAGGCGGCGCCGAACCGGTACAGTGCCAGACTGAGATCTCGCACCTGGGCGGCGCGCGCCGCGCCCAACAACGCCTCGGCGGCCGCGAACGAGATGTTCTCGTCGTGCTGGCCCTGCGGCGCCTTGGTCGACGGCGTGAAGATCGGTTCCGGGAGGCGATCGGCCTGCCGCAGCCCGCTCGGCAGGGTCATCCCGCACACCGTGCCATGGCGCCGATATTCCTCCCACCCCGAGCCGGCCAGATAGCCGCGCACCACTGCCTCGACCGGCAACGGCTTGGCATTGCGCACGATTTGCGTCCGCCCGAGCAGGCTGTCCACCCAGGCCGCAGTGGCGGTCTCTTCGAGTCGGCGGTCGAGGAGGTGATTCGGCACGATGTGTCCGGTGCGCGCGAACCAGAAGGTCGACAGCCCGGTGAGCACCCGACCCTTATCCGGAATGGGCGTCGGCAGCACCACATCGAAGGCCGAGAGCCGGTCGGTGGCGACGACCATCAAGGCGTCGCCGAGGTCGTAGACGTCGCGCACCTTGCCGCGGAACAGCAGTGGCAATGCATCGATGTGGGTTTCGAAGACGACGTCACTCATGGCTCTATCCAGTTCTCACCCGCGACCCGCGGGGACCGACACTATGCAAGGGCCGCCCGCGAGTAAAGATGTACAGCTCGGTTTTCGCCCCGCGTGTGGCGTAGTATGAACCATCGACATGCGCCTCGTGTCGATCATCCTCGGTTGTGCCGGCCTGTTCGCTGCGGCCTGCCAGCAGTCCGCGACCTGGAAGGATCCCGCCATAGGAACGGACACCTGCGACTCCTGCGACGCGATCATCGCCGCGCCGCGCTTCGCCGCCCAGCTGCAGCGCGCCGACGGTTCGATCGTCTCGTTCGACGATCCCGCCTGCTTGTTGCGTGCCCTCGCCGCCTCGGCCGAGCCGCCGCGCGCGGTGCGCTTTCACACCGAGCGCGCCGACGGCTGGGTCGAAAGCAGCGAGGCGTGGTTCGCGCAGATCCCCGGACAGGCGACGCCGCACGGCGATGGCTGGCTGGCATTCTCCAGCTTCGCCAGCGCCCAGGACGCGGTGGCCGGAGCCGGTGGAGGCGAGATCCTGCCATACGACCAGCTCCGCCAACGCCTCGGCCGCTAGCGTCCTCCGGCACGAAAGCCTCGCGCGCATGGCGTTTGCAATCGGATCGGCTTCGGGTCCGGTCTTCTTCCGCCTGTGCAGTGCCATCGCGCTGCGACACGAGTTCTACCACGCCGTGGCCTCCGACCGCGGCGGGACTGGACCGGCCGCTGCCGCCGTCTGTCTGGTGAGCCTGCTGCGTCAGTCGGTCACCCTCAGCAGCACACCCGACGCCCAGCGCATCTGGGGAATCGCGATCCTCGTCACGGCCGTGCTAGCGACTCTTGGATGGCTCGTGTACGGCCTGTGTGGCTATGCGCTCGCCCGACTGCTGAGCCCGACCGCGGTCAGTCTCGGTGCGGTGCTGCGCACCCTCGGCTATGCCGAGACGGTCACCGCCACCCGCCTGATCGCCTACCTCGTCCCACCGGGATGGTACGCCGCGCTGCATGTCATCTTGTTGCTCTGGGGCCTCGCCGCCGTGTGGATCGCCATGCGCGCCGCGGCCGGCGGTTCAGGGGTCCGCCTCGCGGCGATTGCCCTGCCGACGTTCGTCGTTCAACAGGCGGTGCTGGCCGTGGAGCACTTCCTCGCCTTCGGCATCCCGACCTTCGAGACGCCCCTGACGGCATCGCCGGCCTGAGCACCCAACGATTGCACGCCCGGCGCGCTGCCTGCTCGGCCATCGGCCAGTGGCGGTCGGCAGCCGGGGCAGCCTGAACCGCACCCAGCGCATGTACGACACGATCCTCGCCCTCCTCCTCGCTCTCGCCTGTCTCGCCTTTCTGGCGCTGGGCGGTCGCTTGTTCTGCTTGCGCGAGGAGTTCGCCACGCCGGCCCGCAGCGCCGTCGCGGCGATTCTGCTGTGGGGCATCCTGGCGGCGGCCGTCTTCCATCCCGTCGTCTCGCCCGGCGCGCTCGCCGAGGTGGATCCTGAGGGATTGCCGTTCGCCGCCCTGTTCGCCGGCCATGCATTGCTGAGTGCGTTTCTGACCGCGTGGTGGGCGTTGGCCTGGCCGCAGCCGGTGTGGCGCTTTCTCTACCTCGAGACCGCGTCCCCTTCGGATGTCTGGTTCGGGTTGCAAGTCGGGCTCATCGGCTGGCTGCTGGCGCTCGGCATCGGCGTCATCGCCGCGGCGGCATTGCCACTCATCGGCCTGGCGCCGGACGAAGGCTCGCTCGCCGTGCCCCCACTGTTGCGCTGGCTGGCCGAGCTCTCGCTTGGACGCAAGCTCCTCGTCGTGGCGATCGCGATGATCGTCGAGGAAGCCTTCTTTCGCGCCTTCCTGCAGCCACGCCTCGGTTGGTTACCGGCCACCCTGCTCTTCACCCTGGCGCACGCCGGCTACGGGCTGACCAGCGTGCTCGTCAGCGTCTTCGTGCTGTCGCTGGCGATCGGTTGGGCCTTTCGGCGTCGGCGCAGCCTATTGCCCTGTATCGTCGCTCACGGGGTCTTTGACGCGGTTCAGCTCCTGGTGGTCCTCCCCCTGGCGGTCGACCACCTGCAGCAGCTCGCCTGAGCGCGCGCCGGCCGGTGGCGGCACCTTGTAGACGAAGCACAGCGCGCCGTCGCGCGCGTCGACGGTGACCTCACCGCCCTGCTGCAGTTGGCCGAAGAGCATCTCGTTGGCCAGCGGCTGCTTGATTTCGGTATGGATCACGCGCGCCATCGGGCGGGCGCCAAAGGTCGGGTCGTAGCCGCGCTCGGCCAGGTACGTGCGCGCGGCGGGCGTGATCGAGAGAAAGACCTTGCGGGCGTTGAGCTGCAGGTCCAGCTCCATGATGAACTTGTCGACCACCCGCTCGATCACCTCGGGGCTGAGCGCGGCGAACTGCACCACCGCGTCGAGTCGGTTGCGAAACTCCGGACTGAAGAGGCGGTCGAGCGCCGCCTGGCCGAGCTCGGCCGACGAGCGGCCGCCGAACCCGATCGCCCGAGCGGCCAGCTCGCGCGCCCCGGCGTTGGTGGTCATGATCAGCACGACGTGGCGGAAATCGGCCTTGCGGCCGTTGTTGTCGGTGAGGGTGGCGTGGTCCATCACCTGCAACAGCACGTTGAACAGGTCGGGGTGCGCCTTCTCGATCTCGTCGAGCAGCAGCACCGCATGTGGATTGCGGTTGATCGCCTCGGTCAGCAGGCCGCCCTGGTCGAAGCCGACATACCCCGGGGGGGCGCCGATCAGTCGCGACACGGTGTGCTTCTCCATGTACTCGCTCATGTCGAAGCGCAGGAACGTGACCCCCAGCACCTGGGCGAGCTGCTTGGCCACTTCGGTCTTGCCCACACCGGTCGGGCCAGCGAACAGAAAGCAGCCGACCGGTTTCTCCGGCCGGCCGAGGCCGGCGCGCGCGACGCGAATCGCGGTGGCGACCGCGTCGATCGCGGCATCCTGACCAAACACCGTCAGCTTCAGATCGCGATCGAGTTGTGCCAGGCGCGATTTGTCCGACACCGAGACGCTGCGCGGCGGGATGCGGGCCATCTTCGCCACCACCCGCTCGATGTCGCTGGCGCGCACGGTCTTCTTCTGCTTCGACGCCGGCAGGATCTTGATCGCTGCCGCGGCCTCGTCGATGACGTCGATCGCCTTGTCGGGCAACCGACGGTCGTTGATGTGCTTACCGGCCAGCTCGGCGGCCGCGTGCAGGGCCGCGTCGGTGTACGTCACGCCGTGGTGCCGCTCGTAATGCAGCTTCAGGCCCTTGAGGATGCGGTACGTCTGCTCCACGGATGGCTCGGCAATCTCGATCTTCTGGAAACGCCGCGCCAGCGCGTGATCGCGCTCGAAATAGCTGCGGTACTCCTCGTAGGTGGTCGAGCCGATGCAGCGGATCTTGCCCGAGTTCAACACCGGCTTGAGGATGTTCGAGGCGTCCATCGAGCCGCCGCTGGTCGCGCCCGCTCCGACCACGGTGTGAATCTCATCGATGAAGAGCACGGCCCCGGGCTCCTTCTGCAGGGCCGTGATGACCGCCTTCAAGCGCTGCTCGAACTCACCGCGGTACTTGGTGCCGGCCAGCAGCGCGCCCATGTCGAGCCCGTAGATGGTGCTCTGCTTGAGGACGTCGGGGACGTCACCACGGTGAATTTTCAGCGCCAGCCCCTCGGCGATGGCCGTCTTCCCGACCCCCGCATCGCCGACGTAGAGGGGGTTGTTCTTGCGCCGCCGGCAGAGGACGTGAATGGTGCGTTCGACCTCGTCCTCGCGCCCGATCAGCGGGTCGATATCGCCCTCGGCCGCGCGCTGGTTGAGGTTGACGGCAAACAGCTCCAGCGCCTTGCGCGGGGCCCGCCCGCGCCCCTCCTCGCCCTCCTCGTCGTCGCTGTCAGGGGCGCCCGTGGGCTCGCCATCTCCGACCTTGGAAATTCCATGGGCGATGTAGCTGACCACATCGAGGCGGGTGACGCCCTGCTGCTCGAGCAGGTAAACGGCTTGCGAATCGCTCTCGCGAAACAGCGCCACCAGCACGTCCCGGCCGCTGATCTGATCCTTGCCGGCCGATTGGACATGGAGCGCGGCGCGCTGGAGCACGCGGCGAAAACCGATCGTCTGTTGTGGCTCGCTGCGTTGATCGTCGGCGTGCCGCTCCAGCTTGTCGGTCAGGAATCGATCGACCTCCTGCTTCAGGCGGTCGACATCGCCGCCGCAATGCCGCACCACCTCGGCAACGTCGCGGTCGTGCAGGAGGGCGAACAGCACGTGCTCGAGGGTGAGATACTCGTGCTGCCGGCGCATGGCCTCGCGCAGCGCCAGGCCGAGCGTCACCTCCAGTTCGCGACTGATCATCATACCCGTCAGGCCTCCTCCATGCTGCACTTGAGGGGAAATTCGTGCTGACGCGCCATGGCTTCGACGACGGCGACCTTGGTCTCGGCGATCTCCCGGGTATAGACCCCGGCAACGCCGATCCCGGTGCGGTGGATGTGCAACATGATCTGCGTCGCGTCGGCTTCCGTGCGATGAAAGACGCTTTGCAGCACCTGCACGACAAACTCCATCGTCGTATAGTCGTCGTTGTGCAGCAGCACCTTGTAGAGCGGCGGCACCTTGACCTGTCTGTCGGTCTCGGTGACGACACCGCGCTCGTCGTCTGCAAACGGTCGCTCGCTCATCCTCGTCCTGCTAACCACTCCGGCACCGCCAGTGTATCGCAATCCGGACGCCGGTGCGACGGGCGACGCCGCGCCGCCGCCGCATCACCGGTTGGAGTGTCCGCTCGACCTCGCTAGGATCCGCGGCGACACGGAAGGAGTCGAGGATGAAGCAGCGCCGGCTCGGTCGCAGCGGTCTCATCGCATCCGAAATCTGCCTCGGCACCATGACGTTCGGCAACCAGGCGGACGAGCGCACCAGCCGCGCCATCCTCGACCGTGCATACGCTGCCGGTGTCTGCTTCTTCGACACCGCCGAGGTCTATCCGGTGCCCTCCGACTTCACGTACGTTGGCCGCAGCGAAGAGTTCCTCGGCGCCTGGATGGCCGACAAGCCGCGCGACGGCCTGGTCATCGCTAGCAAGGTGGCGGGTCCCAGCACGCAGGGCTGGTTCATCGCGCCGGTGCGGGCCGGGCGTACGGCGCTCGACCGCCATCAGATCGTACGTGCCGTCGAGGGCAGCCTGCGCCGGCTCGGCACCGACTACATCGACCTCTACCAAACCCACTGGCCGGATCGCGACGTCCCGCTCGAGGAAACCATGGAAGCGCTCACCCGCGTCGTCGAGGCCGGCAAGGTGCGCTACGTCGGCTGCAGCAACGAGACCGCCTACAGTCTGACCAAGAGCTTGTGGGTGAGCGACGTCACCGGCTCCGTGCGCCATCAGACGATCCAAAACAATTTCAGCTTCCTCAACCGGCGCTTCGAAGACGAGCTCGCCGAGGTGTGCCGGCGAGAGTCGCTGAGCTTGCTGGCCTACAGTCCTCTCGCCGGCGGCGTCTTGTCGGGCAAGTACCAGGCTGGCCGGCGGCCGGTTCCGGCGCGCTTCACGACCTACGAGACGGGAAGCCCGCGCCTGCAGACCATGACCCGCCGTTTTGTCAACCAGGCCACCCTGGCATCGGTCGAGCGCTTCGCCGGCATCGCCCGCGACGCTGGCCTGGCCTTGCCGACCCTGGCGATCGCCTGGTCCTTGGCGCACGACTTCGTCGGCGCCACCATCGTCGGCGCCACCGCACCCGAGCAGCTGGACGACACCCTGGCGGCCGCCGAGGTGACCCTCTCCGCCGACGTCCTGGCCGCGTGCGACGCCGTCTCGAAGGAGATCCGCTATCCGATGGGGTGACGCGGCAGCAGCCCGTTGAAAAACGCGTTCCGCCCACCCTTCGACGGGCTCAGGGTGAGCGGAACGCTTTGTCGCACAAGCAGTTCCCGCTCTCCTGAGCCAGTCGAAGGATGAGCCCGTCGAAGCATGAGCGCGGCCTTTTTCAACGGGCCGTTAGGCTGTTCGCGCTCAGGGGATGGAGCGCGCACCTAGTTGCGTGAGGGCGAGCTGTTCGGCGAGGCGGACCAGCTCGTCAGCCAGGCAGCGGTCGAGGAACAGCGCCGGCTCAGCGCCGAAGCCGGCGCCGTCGTCGCGCAGCGAGCGCAGCTGTGGGTAGAGCACGCGCCGCGGCCCGTAGCTGGCGGCCGAGGTCGGGGAGATACGCGTCAGGAGGCCTTCGAGGCGAAAGAAGGCGAACACGCGTTGCATCGCCCCGGCATCCGAGCACAGCACCTCGAGGAGCTCTGCCGCGGCCCGCATGCGCTCGCCCTCGGCGCGGTGGCTGAGCAACCAGGGCTCGATCTCTTCGGCGAGTCGGCGATCGGCCAGGTCGCTGCGCAGCCGCTCGGCCACGGCAACCCGCGCCTCCAGCAAGACTAGCAAAGCCGAGACGACCGGCGCCGACGCGGCGCAGCTCTGCAGCGCGTCACGCACGGCGGTGATGGCCTGTTCGAGCTCGCGATCCCGGTCATCGGGCAGCAACGGCGAGAAGCGGTGCGCCGCGGCAAAGAGGGCGAAGGCGTCGGCAGCCCCGGCGCCGATCTCATCCGTGGCCAGGCGCCAGGCGTCTTCCGCGTCGTAGCTCGTCGGGTCGCGCAGGTACGCCGCGGCGGTTCGAATCGCCACCGCCGAGGCGCGGGCGTGCGCCATTGGGTTCAGCAGGATCCCGCTGACGTGCGCCGCCAGCCCAGGATGCCGGCCGGTGTAGGGGCCGAGGTGGAGCATCGGTCGCATCGGGCCATCGGCGACTGGCACGTTGTCCCACACCAGCAACTTGCGTCGCAGGGTCGTCGCCCGGGCGGCGGCCTCCTCCGCGGTGATGCTCGGGCTCACCACGGTGCGGCCCGTCCAGCCGACTTCGATGTCCGCGTGCAGCGCCACGCCGAGGTGCTCGAGGTAGTCGGTGTGCTCCGTGCCGACGTAATCCGTCGGCACCAGCCACAACGTCGAGTCGGGGCCGAGCCCCTCGGCAACGGCGTGTGCCAGGTGGACGTGTGCGGCGGCCAGCGTCGTGAAGCGTGCGACGTCTTTGGCATACACCAGCGCCGTCGGGACGTCATCGAGCGCCAGGCAGAAGAAGCGCGCGCCGAGGGCCTGAAAGGCGAGGAATTTCGCCTGCAGTTGGCGCACGTCGTCGGCCGAGCCGTATTCGATCGTCAGCCCCGGCGAGACGGCGAAACCGACTGCCACTCCCGCCTGTTGGCCGCGTTCGACGAGCTCGCCAAACTCGCGCAACGCCGCCGGCTCGTACGGCGTGCGCCACTGCGCGCGGTGCAACGGGTCGTCCTTGGGCGCGTACACGTACCGGTTCATGCCCCACGCGCCCAGCTTTTCGATCAGCCAGAGGCGGTCGGTGTGGCGATACGGCGGACCGTAGAATCCCTCGATCACGCCCCGGTGGGCGAAGGCGTCCGACATCGGCAGCGCACGAGTAGCCGTTTCACCCGCCAATGCAAAGGCGGATCCGCGCTCGCTCACCCCGCCATGGGGCCATGAGCGCTTGATTTGCCGACCAGCCCCGACATAGGGCGGAGGTCGAAAGGAGCCTCGATGGCGCTCAAGCTCGGCATCGTGCCCTTCTGGAAAGACTACGACCGTCAGGTGGTGCTGCGCGCCGCGCAGGCGGCCGAGGATCTCGGCTATGACTCGATCTGGATTCCCGAAGCCTGGGGCTACGAGCAATTCCAACTTCTCGCCGAGGTGGCGCTGAAGACCACACGCCTCAAGGTCGCCACCGGGATCGCCAACGTCTTCAGTCGCTCCGCCGCCCTGCTGGCGATGAGCGCCGCCACCTTGGATGACATCTCCGAGGGACGCGCCATCATCGGCCTCGGCACCAGTGGTCGACTGGTGGTCGAGAACTTCCATGGCGTCACCTACGACAAGCCGCTGACGCGGCTGCGCGAGACCATCGGCATCATGCGGGCGCTCTGGCACGGCGAACGCCTGCGCCCCGAGCTGAGCACCTTGTTCGAGGCGCGCCACTTCCGCCTCGAAATGACGCCCCGCCGCACCGACATTCCGATCTACGTCGCGTCACTGCAGGAAAAGGCCGTGCGTGAGATCGGCGCCTTGGCAGACGGCTGGGTGCCGACCTTCTGGCCGTACCGACACCTGAGGGACGGGATGGCGCTGCTCGCCGCCGGCGCTCAAGGAGCGGGGCGCGACCCGGCGGCCATCGAGGTGGCGCCGTTCGTCGCCGTCGTGCCGTTGGACGATGTCGCGGCGGCGCGGGCGATGGTCAAACCGCTGGCCGCTTTCTACATCGGCGGCATGGGCACCTACTACCACGCCATGTTCTGTCGCTACGGATTCGCCGACAGCGCCAATCGCGTCCGCGCGCTGTACAACGACGGCAAGCGGCGCGAGGCGACCGAGGCCGTCAGCGACGATCTGATCGACGCCATCAGCATCTGCGGCCCGGCCGCGTATTGCCGCGAGCAGTTACAGGAGTGGCAGCGCCACGGCGCCAGCACCGCACTGATCAACCTGCCGACACGCGTCCCAGCCGAGATGATCGAGCTGATGCTGCAGCAGATCGGGCCCCAATAAGCGACGGTGATCGGCCCCCCGCTGCCCCGCCCCGTGTCGGAAGAACACAGATGAACACCGAGCCTCACCCCCTCCCTGCCGATCAACACAGGGCCGACCACTGGCGTGGAATCGGTGTTCATCGGTCGGGTGGTAGGTTGGGTCGGTGTTGATCTGTGGTTCTCGGTGCCGTTCAGGCTGAGCACGCGGCCACGTTTTGCGTCTCGGTCGGGAAACAGCGCTCGACCACGGCGCGAAACTCGGCCCCGGATTCCGTACGAGTGATCTGGTCGCGGAAGGTTCGCGCCCCTGCCAGGCCGGTCAGATAGCGCACGGCGAACTTGCGCATGACCACCGTCCCCCAGCGATCGCCCTCGCGCGCGCTCAGCGCGGCGTGGTGGCGCAGGAGTAAGGCGCGCTGTTCGACCAAGGTCGGGGGCGCCGGGATCGGGTCGCCACGCAGCGCGGCCGCGACCTCACGAAAGACCCAGGGGCGGGTCAAGGCGCCGCGCGCCACCATCACGCCGGCTGCGCCGGTCGCCCGCAGGGTGGCGAGCGCCGAGGCGGCATCGGCAACGTCGCCGTTGGCGATCACCGGCACCCGCAGCGCCTCGACAACCTCGGCGATCAGCGCCCAGTTGCACGGGACGCCGTATCCATCATCCGCCGTGCGCCCGTGCACGGTCACCGCCGCGGCGCCGTTGGCTTCCGCGCTGCGGGCCACGGCCACGGCGGTGCGCGCCGTCAGCGAGGCGCCGAGGCGGATCTTGGCCGTCACCGGCACCCGGCCGGCGCCGCGCCGCGTCGCTGCCACGAGCCGTCCGACCGTGTCGGGATCACGCAGGAGGGTCGCCCCGGCGGCGTGGGTACCCATGATGCGTTTCTTCGGACAGCCGAAGTTCAGGTCGATGACGGTCACCCCGAGGTCGACCAGCCGCCGCGCCGCCTCCTCGAGTGGGTATTCCTCGCGATCCCACAGTTGGACCCCGAGCGGTCGCGCCTCGGTCTCGACGCCAGCCAGACGCTCGGGCGGGATGCGCCCGTGCACCCATCCATTGGCCGACACCATCTCAGTGTAGATCAGCCCACAGCCGCCGAAATCGCGCACGATGTCGCGGAAGATTCGGTCGGTGAAACCGGCGATGGGTGCCGACAGCACCGGATGTGCGAGGGTAACCGGGCCGATCCGCAGGGTCATTGGTTGCGTATAGCCGATCGCGTCGGCGCGAGCGACGGCCGCCGGGATTGATCGCGCCGCGGATCGCTCGCCGGCCCTACGGAGCCCAGTTCCCGGTCACGTCACCGAAGACGATGGCAACGAAGTCCTGGCCGCTGGCGCTGTTGGTCAGCGGCGCATACGCGATCCGGCCGGGTGTGCACATCCCGGTACTCAGCATCGGCGGCACCGTGCTCTGGTTGGGAACCGCGCTCGGCGCGGGGACGAACAGCCAATCCGAGGCACACGCCGTGGCGCCTTCGAAGGCTCCGCCGATACCGGCGATGCGCTGGAGGACGCGCGTCGCATCGAAGGCGCTGCAGGTCCCGTCTCCGGTGACATCGCATGCCAGCAACTGCGCTGCCGACAGCGTGCGCAAGCCGGCGACGTGCTGCAGAATGTGCACGGCATCCAGCGTCGAGATGGCCAGGGCCGTGTCGCCATCCTTGTGCGGCGTCAGCGTCCAGTTGCTCGCCGCAAGTGGGGCGGCGCCGTAGATCCCAGCGAGGTCGCTGACGAATTGCAGACTCGCGGGCCCCTGCACATCGATCGTCGCGCCCGGCACCACTCGGTTAGCGACGTAGTAGCGCACGGCGCCGCTGACGGTGAACGGCGTCGGCGTCGCGGTGGGCGTCGCCGACGCCGTGGCCGTCGGGGTCGGCGTCGCCGCGGCGCGCACGCGGTAGATCGCCCCGCTGCCGATAGAGACGACGTAGATCGCCCCGTCCGGCCCGCGCTCCAGGTCGCTGATGCCGCCGAAGCCGGCGCCGATGCGCAGCAGGTTGCGCTCGGTGGAGGAGTCGGCCACCAGATCGCCGAGTCCCGCAAATGCCGCCAGATCGAAGCCTGTGCGCGCGGCGTTCAACGGCAGTCGATACAGCTGCCCGAGGTTGAAATCGCCGACCAACGCCAACCCGTCGTAGGCCGCGCCCAGGGCGCCGCCGCTGGGGAAGACGATGCCGGTCACGGCGACCGGGTTCAGCCAGGAGAACTCCGGATCGCTATACGTGCCGCCCGTCCCCGGCATGGTAAACAGGTCGCCGACCCCCTGGGGATCGCGAGCATCCGGTCCCATGATCGGCAGCCAGCCGCTATTGAAGCCCGGCTCGACGCGGTTGATCTCGTCATACGAGCCAGGACCGTTCTCGGTGTCCCAGAGGTCGCCCGTCACCGGGTCGAGTGCCAGCCCGAAGCTGTTGCGGATGCCGTAGGCATAGTAGCGCGCCACTTGCGTGCGGCAGGTCTCGCCGCCCGGGCAGTCGCCGTTGCCGGCGCAGGCCTGCGTCGTCGTCTGGCTGCAATACGGCACGAACGGATTTCCCGGCGCGGCACTGCCGTCCTGGCGCACGCGCAATACCACGGCGCTGTCATCGGGGGCGGCACCGCCGGCGACGTTTTCCAGCTGTCCGCCGCGGTTGAGGTCGCCGATCACCGCGTACAGGAGACTGCCGTCGCCGACCTGGCCGGTTGGAGTCGGGCCGGGCGTCGGCGTGGGGCCGAGCGCCAGCACCCCACCGTTGTGGTTTGGTCCCGCCAGGACGGGGAGATCGAGCAGCAGTTGCCTGTTCTCGAGTTTCGCCGTCGCGGCGTTCCACGTGTAGCGATAGACGCGGTTGCCGAGCGGCGCTCCGGCATCCGGCAGCCCATCGCCGTCCGGATCGCTGACCTCGGTGTAGTAGAGAAACACGCGCGGCGGCGCCTGTTGATTGATGGCGATGCCAAGCAGGCCCCGCTCGTTGTCGGCGTTGACCGCCACGTCCAGCACGGCGTTCGCCTGCAGGACGCCGTTCAGCACCCGCCGGACCCGACCGCTGTTCTTCTCCAGCACCAGGAGGTCGTTCGGTGCCAGAAAGGCGATGCCGGTCGGCACGCTCAACTGGCCGACCAGCAGGTCAACCGCCAGCGAAGGATCCGACAGCGTGGGCTGCGCATTGGTCATCTGCGCCAGCAGGAGAACCGGCCATGCCAACCATCGACGTCCGTTCATTGTCGCCCCCGGCCCCGAACGATCATCGGCGCACCCCGACCGGCCGCTTTGTCTCCATACATTCCAAGGCGACACCATCTGCACCTTTTCTTGCCTCCGCCGTCACCCGCTCGAGTCGGGGATCGACGCTGCGGCACAGAGCTGATAGGAAACGCGGCGTTGCGACGCCGCGGAGGTGGGGAATGAGACGACGCACGGTAGCACTGATTCTGGCCCTGACGTTGTGCGCTGCCACGGTGATGGCACCGCGCCCGGCGTCAGCGAGCGACAACCTACAGTACATCATCCCAGCCGCGATCGGGGGCGCGGTCGCGCTGGTCCTCATCATCGCGATCATCGTGGCCGACCACGACGACGACGAGATGGAGTTCGCCCTCGCCGCGGCACCCGCACCGCCGCGGCGCCCGGAGGTCAGGTTCGCCCCGGACTGCCCGCCGACCACAGCCGGACTGCCTCTGCTCTGTTGGTAGAGGGCACCGGCAGCGGCGCGGCTTAGAAGGCGCTGCCGACGCGCAGGCCAGGCGCCGCCGACAGCGGGGGCGCACCGGGCTCGATCTGCAGCGCCTCCCCCTCGGCCAGTGTGAGCACCTCGACTCCGTCTTCGGTGACCAGCACCGTATGCTCGAACTGGGCTGAGAGCGTGCCATCGACCGTGACGGCCGTCCAGCCGTCGCTCAACACCTGGCAGCGCCAGTCGCCGAGGTTGATCATCGGCTCGATCGTGAAGGTCATCCCTGGCACCAGGCGTTCGCCCGCCCCTGGCCGACCGTAGTGCAAGATCGCCGGAGCGGTGTGGAAGATTCGCCCGATGCCGTGACCGGAGAACTGTCGGACCACCGAGTAGCCTCGCGGCTCGACGTAGCTCTGGATCGCGTGGCCGATATCGCCCGTCGTCGCCCCCGGGCGCACGGCGGAGATGCCGAGGCACAAGGCGCGATAGGTGTCCTGAACCAGGCGGCGGCCCAGCGGCGACACCGCACCGATCAAGAACGTGCGCGAGCTGTCACCGTGGAACCCGTCGACGATCGGGGTAACGTCGACGTTGATGATGTCGCCATCGCGCAACACGCGCTGCGCATCCGGAATACCGTGGCACACGACGTCGTTCACCGAAGTACAGCAGTGGGCCGGGAAGCCGTGATAGCGGTACGGGGCGCTGATCGCCCCGCGCGCCCGCGTCGCCTCCGCGACCAGGGTATCGATCTCGGCCGTCGTCATGCCGACGCGTAGCTCGCGTTCGACGAGGTCGAGCAACTCGGCGGCAAAGCGCCCCGCGGTTCGCATCTTCTCGATATCCGCCGGCGACATCCGCGCGGCGCCGTTCGAGGTCCCCGTCGCGGACCGCTGCTTCCTCCTCGTCATCGCGCCCCGCACCTTACCCTACGGCGCGCAACTGGCCAACTGACCTCTGTCGGGGTGAGCGACGTCCCGGGTGCCGATGGCGGTATGGGGTCGATTGCCGAGCGTCCGACACTCGACTATGGCGCCAGGACAGCCGCGATGAACTACTGGCTCATAAAGTCAGAGCCCGGCACCTACTCCTGGGCGGACCTGCGCCGCGATCGGCGCACGGTGTGGGATGGGGTGCGCAATTTCCAGGCCCGCAACAACCTGCGCGCCATGCGCCCCGGCGACCTGGCGCTCTTCTACCACTCCGTCAACGAGCGCAGCGTGCTCGGCGTAGCGCGCGTCGCCTCCGCGCCCTATGCAGACCCCAAGGCCCCGGATTGGACCGTCGTCGACGTCGAGCCCGCTTTTTCGCTCAAGACCGCCGTCTCGCTCGACCGCATCAAGGCAACCCGCACGCTGAAGGACATGGTGCTGCTCAAGCAGTCGCGCCTCTCGGTGCAGCCGGTGCGCAAGAGCGAGTTCGAGGCCGTGGTCGCGCTCGGCGGCCGGGCGACCTGACCCGCCCGTCGCGCGCTTCCACCATCCAACGGCGCGGCCGCGCCGCGGCCACGCGGTGGCGGCGTTTCACGCTCCTTCGGCCGCCGCCGCGTAGCTCGAGCACTGCGGACGCGATCGCCTACCATCCCGTTGCGGCACAAGCACTTCCCGCTCATCCTGAGCCCGTCGAAGGATGAGCGCGGCCTTTTTTCAACGGACTGCTACGGATGGGTCTCCAGCGGCTCTGGCGGCGGGGCCGGTTGGATCTCGAGCAACTCGACTTCGAAGGCGAGGGCCGCGCCCGGCTTGATCTTCGGCGGGGCACCGCGGTCGCCGTAGGCGATGTCAGACGGGCAGACCAGCTTGGCCTTGCCGCCGGCTTTCATCTTCTGCAGGCCTTCCGTCCAGCAGGGAATGACCCGGTTGAGCGGAAAGGTCGCCGGCGTGCCGCGGTCGCGCGAGCTGTCGAAGACCGTGCCGTCGCGCAGTGTACCGTGGTAGTGCACCTTGACGGTGTCCGTCGCCGCCGGGTTGGCCCCGTTGCCCGCTGCCGTCTCGATGAAAATCAGCCCGGAGTCGGTCTTCTGCGCACCGCCCTCCTTCGCCATCGCATCCAGGAAAGCCTGCGCCTCCTTCTTCTCCGCCTCGGCCACGGCCGTGGACCGCTGCTGGGCGAGCTGCCCCAGCTTGGGGCGGTACTCCGCCAGGTCAACCTTGGCGGTGTTGGCGAAGCCGTCGCGAAGCCCCTGTTCGACCAACCCGACCTCGGCGGGCGTGAGCGCGTAGGGTTGCAGGTTCTGCGCCACCAGCACACCAAGCGCGTACACCGTCTTCTGCTCGTCCGTCTGCGGGGCCGCCGCCGCGGCACCCTCGGATGAGGCGGGTTGGCTCGGCGCTCCCGGTTTCGCCCCCTCCTGACACGCAGGGGCCAGCAGCAGCGCCGACAGCGGTAGCACGTATCGCATGCGCAACATCATCAAAGCTCCTTTCAGCGGCGCGCCGACAGTCGGCGGCCAGCGGAGGGTCTCGTCTAGCCCAATCGCGCGCCGCGCGCCAACCAGTGCGGCCTGCGGGCCCTCGATGGTTCGCGAGCCTTGACTACTTGAACACCACCACCGCCGATCCGGGGGTGGTCCTCTTGCCTTCGGCGTTTTGCGTCCAGATGTCGAGCTCGGCCAGTTTGTCGCCGTCTTCCTGCCACTTTCGTTTCACCGTGCCACGGCACAGGATCTCCTGACCGGGAAGATCCATGCCTCGGTACTGGCAGCTGATCTTGCGCACCAAGCCGTTGTGTCCGAGCCAGTTCGACACCAGTTCACCGAGCGCGGCGTACTTGAAGCGCCCGTGTACGATCACCGAGCCGATCTGCTCGGCCTGCGGAAAGTGGTAATCGTAGTGCAGCGGGTTGAAGTCTCCCGACCCGGCGGCGTACTTGACCAATTGTTCGAGGTCGGGGCGCTTGCGCAGCTCCGGCAGCGCATCGCCTTCCTTGATCGACTCCCAGGTGACCGCCACGCTGCGCCTCCTCAATAGAAGATCGCCTGGCCGCGCTGCGCGGCGACCAGTTTGCCATCTTGGTTGGTGAATCGGATCTCGGTGGTGATGATGAGGAATTTTCCCAGTGTCGGGCTGGTGCGGACATCCAACCCGGCGGTGCGTGAGACGGCCGTCAGGACGTCGCCCGCACAGATGACATCGAAATACTCCGTCTCCGTGCCGCCATCGAGCAAGCCCTTGAGGCCGTGCTGGATGCCCTGGCGGGCCGAGAGCGGGTGGCTGAAGCGGTTGTCGCTCTGCCCGGGAATGAACTCCGGCGTCCCCAGATAGGTCGGCGGAACCGGCAAACTGCGGTATCCGGCCGCGCGCGCCGCGGCGACGTCGAAGTACACGGGGTCGGTGTAGCCGACGCCGCGGGCGAAGGCGCGGACGCTGGTCGTCGTCACCTCAGACCGATACGGCGGCGACTCACGCCCGATGTGCGCTCGCATGTCGTCCGTCAGCTCGAACCGTTCTGCCATATGTTTCCTCGCACTCGATCAGACCATCCCGCACCCGCAAAAGCCAGCCGATGGTACCCCAGCAACGGCGGGATAGGCGTCGCGCGATGACCGGTCGCTGGCGGCACCGACGCCTTCACATCAAGGCGCGAAAACTCGGCCGCGCCGTCAAGCGGTCCACCCACCTCGCGGTCCTGGTGTAAGGATGATCGAGCAGGACGCCGAAGGGCGGCGCCAGGGTGACGAACGGCGTGAACGCGGCATCCGCCAGCGAATACGGTCCGACCAGATACTCGCCGTCGCCGAGTGTCTGCTCGAGGTAGTCCAGGCAGCGGCGCACGGTGGCGCGCGCCGTCTCGATGCCTTGCGGGTCGCGCGCCGCCGGCGCTTTTTGCACGTATTCGACGAACAGCGCGGTGATCGCCGGCGCCAACTGCGTGTCGCAGTAGTCCTCGAGGAGCCGAGCGCGCGCGCGCTGCGCCGGGTCGGCCGGCAAGAGCGCCGGGGCGGGAAAACGCTCCTCGAGATATTCGTTGATGATCGTCGACTCCCAGATGTGCGCGCCGTCGACTTCCAAAACGGGGACCTTGCCGAGCGGATTGCGGCGCAGAAACGGCGGCGATTTCTGCTCGTCCTTCAGCAGGTCGACCGTGACGTAGGCGAACTCCACGGCCTTCTCGGCCAACACCAGGAGCACCTTGCGAGTGTTCGGCGAGCTCGGATAGCCGTACAGGGTGATCATCGCTTGGCGCTCCTCTGCCATCGCGCCCTCATTCGCTGTCGCCGCGTCGTGGCCGGCCAGGATAGCCGGCGGGGTTAACCGTCCAGCAGCTCGTCCTCACTGTAATCGCCGATATCGAGCGTCACGTCGCTGAGCGGATACGACGAGCACATCAGCCAGAAGCCCTGCTCGCGCTCGAAATCCATCAGCGCGAAGCTCGTGCCGCCGACCATCTCCACCTCGCCCTCGATCACCTTGGTCTTGCAACTCCCGCAGCCGCCCTGCTTGCAGCCGTGGCGCAGGCGCAGCCCCTGACGCAGCGCCGCGGCCAGGATCGGCTCTTCGGCATCGCACTCGAACTGGCGCGCAAACGGGGCCAGGGTGACCACGAACCGCATCGCGCCCGGCGGCCTCAGGCGAGCGGGTTGCGCAGCACATAGCCGACGCGGCGGATGTCATCGACGGTCCACATGCGCTCGGTCGACAACGTCGGCTGCGCCAGCAACGTCTTGCCGTCCTTGCGCACGTAGCCGAGCGCCAGGATCACGTCCGCCAGATCCCAGCCGTCGAAGCGTTCGTACAGATTGACGTACTCCCGGTACTTCTCCGGTTCGAGCTCGTACATCCATTGGCAGGCGCGCGAGCAGAAGGCGCGCTTCTTGCCGTCGAGGTAGACGATGCGCCCGGTCGAGATGTCGGGGCGCGGCATGACGCAGGGGAAGAGACAGACCTGGCAGAAGGGCGGCGGCTGGGCGAAGAGCTGCAACGGCAAGGCGCCGTTGGCCGGATCGGTCATGCGTTTCGCGGCCTCCCAGAACCACCCGTAGTACGCGTGCCAGTTCGGATAGTGATGCTCGAACCACTCCATCTCGCGCTGGCTGGGAATTTCCATGCGCCAGAACTGCAGCGGCCAGGTGGCGTAGATGTTGACTGCCGTGGTGTGCCCCACCCAGGGGGCGGCGGCGGCGACATCTTCCAAGCAACTCGGCGGACGCAGTCCGAACTTGCCGAGCTTGGCGATGTAGCTGCCGACCCAGTCGTCGAGCACGAACTCCTTGAACAGGTCGCGATAGGGATCGCCTTTGACCACCGCGCCGTAGTCCACCGCGTACCCCAGGGCCGCGCCGACGAATCGATCCAGCCGCCAGAAATACTTGTCGAGCGACTCCTGCAGCATCGGCACGTTACGGTCGTCGCCCAGCAGCGTCACCAGCGTCGCATAGCCGTTGGCCATGTGGCGCGCCTCGTCCGACTGGATGCTGAGCATGACGGAGACGATGGCCTGGTCGCCATTGAGCGCCGCGACTTTCGGCAAGCCGACGAAGATGGGGTTGGTGTAGGCGGTCTCGTCGAGCACCATCAGGCTGAGGGCGCCTTCGATCGGGTCGTTGGAGCAGAACATCTCGGCCGCCGAGCGCGCCCCGGCGCAGATCCCGTTGTCGCCGGCGCGCCGCATGCACGAGTTGAATCCCTCCGGGTCGCGGTAGTGCTTGGTGAAGAACCGGTTCAGGTAGAGGAACTGCTGGTAGTGCCGGACCTCATCGAGCATTTGCGCCAGGTAGCCCTGCCGCAGCTCGGCGTTGTCGATGGCCTCGATGAGCAGGCCCATCAGCTTGGCGGCGGCGTACTCCGCGGCCGGAAACGCCGCCGTGACCACCTTCATGCATTCGATCCAGCGCTCCTGGGCCGCATTCGGGTTGCCCATGCGCGCCGCGCCGTCGAGAAAGCCGAACTGGCGATCGTCCTTCTCCGCCTGCATGGTCATGTATTCGCGCATCAGGTGTCGAAACGGATCGCGACCGCGCTTGGGAATGAAGAACTTCGTCTGGTACTTGGGCTCGGCGGCGACGTATGAAGGCTCCCAACCCAGGTGCTTGACCTTCTCGTGCGCCCTGACCGGATCGTATGCCATGACGTCCTCCCGCGGATCGGTATTCCAAGCCTACTCGCCGGCGGGTCCCTGAGGCTTGGCCGACGCCCGCTGCTCGAGGTCGAGCATTTCCGTACAGACGGCAAACGTACGGCCTTCGATCTCGACGCGCCCGACGAACGTCGACATCACGACGAGGAAGGCACTGACGTCCATCGGGCGTCCGACCCGCTCCCCGAGCTCGTCGAGATCGATCTCGATCCGCCCGGGCGCCTCGATGGTGTAGTAGACCCCGTTGTCGCGGATGCGCAGGCCGGGTTGACCACTCGCCTCCAACATGGACACCGCGGCCGCCCCTTCGTCGCCGCCCATCAGGACCAGCACCACCGTCTCCCGCGCTGCACCGATCTGCTCCGCCATGGCGCGCCGCGCGACCTCAGCCGTCGCGCAACCCGAGCTCGGCATGCAGCGCGTTCGTCCGCGCCGAGACGCGCGCATAGGCCGATTGAAAGTCGCGCGGTCGCACCGGCGCCAACTCGAACAGCGGCGCCAGCGCCTGGCAGGCGGTATCGACGACCGGACGCCAGCTCGCCAGCCAGTCGCGCACGATGCCGCGGTTGGCGGCGCCGGCGGCGGCATCGTCCACGACGAGGCGGATGAACGCTTGCGTCCAGCGCAGATTGCGCTCGAAATCGCTCTCGGCGGTCTCGGCGAGCATCGGCGTCACCGAGTCGCCGTTGTACGGTCCGAAGCGCATGAAGAACTCGTCGCGCACCAGGCTGCCCCACAGCGGCTCGAAGACCAAATTGGTCGCGACGATGATCTCGCCCCAATCGCGCACGCTCATGATCCGCTCGACCGCGGCACGGGCGCCCTGCAGGGTGGCATCCTCCATCCACGCCGTCTTGCCGGCCGCTTCGTCGAAGCCGTCGAGCGCCGCCGCCAGCTCCATACCGTAGATGGCGACGTCCTGCGCGTAGCGAACCTTGTCGGAGGCGTTGTAGGTCAGCGCGTTGCCGAGGCTGTCGGAGAGCGCTTCGCGCTGCGCGTAGGCGAAGGCGCGAAACAATCCGTACTCCGGGTGCGCACAAGCCTGCCAGTACTTGGCGAGGATCTCGCAGCCCCAGCGCGCCGGCAAGCCGGCCAGGACGCCGCGCGAGGCGGCGGTGCGCACGAGATCCTCGATATGCCCAGCGCGTGCAGCCTGGGCCGCGACATAGTTGCGCTGCCACATGCCGCTCGGATCGCGAAAGCGAAACCAGTCCTCGCAGCGCAGCGCCGTCGACTCCTCCACCCACGGGGGGCGGCCACCGGGAAAGCGCGACAACCAGCCCTGCCATTGCCAGTTCTTCGGCTCTGGCTGGACGTAGAGCGTCAGCTCCTCGTATTCGGTGGCGCGCTTACCTGCCGGCGTGATGTACGTGAACCACCGGTCACCGCCGAGGCGTTGCGGGTCGCTCATGGCGCGCCGTCCAAGCGATCGCCCAAGAACTGTGGCGGAGCGACCGTGAGCACTGTCCCCATGCTGATGCCGGAGCCTAACTCCGTCCGTCGATAACCGATACGTTCTAGCGTGTCAATTTGCTTTCCCCGTATGCATGCTCGGAATTGCCACTCGCCTTGACCGAACCGACCCACTGCTCCCACAATCAGCTTCCGTGCCCGCCACCCGCCGCCCTCGACAGTTGCGACTCGCCCTGCTCGCAAGCCTGCAGACAGCCCTCGTGCTGTCCACGAGCGCCGCCGGGCAGACGCTACAGGACCGCTTGGACACGGCACTGCGCCACCCTGGCTGTCGCGGCGCCCGCCTCGGTGCCCTAGTGGTGAAGGCCTCCGACGGCAGCCCGGTGTTTGCGCTCAACGGTGAGGCGCCGCTCGTACCCGCCTCGAACCTCAAGCTCGTCACCGCGCTGGTGGCGCTGGCCACGTTGGGCCCGGCGCATCGCTTCACCACCGAGGTCTACGCGGATGCTCCCATCGATGCCGAGGGGGCTGTCGACACCCTGGCGATCCGCGGCGGCGGCGATCCCGCCCTGACCTCGGAAGAGCTGTGGCGCCTGGCCGCCGACCTGCACCGCCTGGGGTTGCGGCGGGTACGAGGCGACCTCCTCTTGGACGACACCTACTTCGATAGCGAGCGCTGGCATCCCGACTGGGGATCGCCGTCGGCACGCGCCTTCCACGCCCCGGTGTCGGCGCTGAGCGCGAACTACGGGGCCTTCCAGGTCCAGGTCGTTCCACTGCCAGGCGCGGGAACAGCCGCCCGCGTCACCATCGATCCGCCGCTTCCGTTCTTCGATCTGGTCCCCAACCTGCGGCGCGGCGCCAGCACTTCGGTCGCCGTCGATCGCCGCGCGACCGGAGCGCGGGAACGGATCACCGTGACCGGGTCGGTCCGAGCCGGAGACAGCCCGTTGGCGATCCCTCGCAGCACCCAGAACGCGACCGCCTATGCGGCGGCCGTCCTGCGTCTGCAACTCGCCGCCCTGGGCATCGCCGTCGACGGCAGCGACCGCTTCGTGCCGCTCCCCGCCGGGTACACCGCACTCCTGACCTTTCGCGGCAAGCCGCTGGCCGAGCTGGTTGGGTTGATGATGAAGTGGAGCAACAACAACATCGCCGAGATGCTGCTCAAGGATCTCGGTGCGCAGGCGACCGGCGGACCCGGCAGCTGGGCGACTGGCGTCGCGGCGACGCGCCGCGCGCTCGACGCCCTCGGGATCGGCCAGAGCGGCCTCGTGATGGTCGACGGGTCGGGACTGGCCGCCACCAATCGCGTCACCGCCCGCATCTTGGTCGACGTGTTGCGGGCCGCTCGCCAGTCGTTTGCCTTCGGCCCCGAGTTCGAGGCCGCGCTGCCGATCGCGGGCCGCGACGGGACGCTGCGCGAGCGCGCCGCCGACGCCGCCGACCGCGCCCGTGCCAAGACCGGACTGCTCGCCGGCGCCGCGGCGCTCTCCGGCTACGCCCGAACTCGCTCCGGCGACGACGTCATCTTCTCCATCATCAACAACGGCGCCGACGCCGGCGATACCGCCGCCATGGCGGCCAACGACGCGTTTCTCGAGGCGCTGGTTCGCTGAGGCGTGCTCGACGCGGCGCAGCGTCTAACATCACAGCGTCAGCGTGAGATCCTCGATCAGCGCGCCGGGCAGCCGGGCGCTGTCCGTCGAGCGTTGAAAATACGAACCGGGGTCGAGGAGAAACTCGCGCTCCGCCGTCAGGGCCACGAGGTTCTCGCCCAGCATACGGTAGACCGTGTCATCGAAGCGCATGACCTCGATCGGCGCCGCGATGCGGCCGCCCTCGACCCAGAAAGTAGCGAAGCGCGTCAAGCCAGTCGTGCGACAGGCACTGCGGTCGGAAAAATTCAGGTACCAGAGGTTGCTGATGTAGATCCCGGTGCCCAGGGCCTCCAGGACCCGCGCCGTGGGCAGGTCGCCCGCGGCCATGTCGAGCGAAGCCGGGCTCTCCGCCGCCGACGCGCCGTTGGTTCGCGCCTCGTACTCGACCGCCGAGCGCGGCGACACCAGGCAGTCGGCGAACGTCCCCCCGCGCACCAAGGTGACGCGCGGCGGACGGATGAAGCCGGCTTCCTGGAAGTCGGGGGCGACGCCTCGAGCCGTGTCTTCTGCCAGCGTCACTCTGGGATCCAGCCGCGCTCCCTCTTCCACCATCTTGATCAGCGGCGTCGTCTTGGTGCGATGCGCGCGCAGGCCGAACCCGCCCCAGCTGAGAATGGCGAACACCTCCCACATCGCGGCCGGGGCCAAGAACGCCCTGTACCGCCCCGGGGCGACGCGCCGCGGCGGGCGCGCCAGGACGCGCAACTGCTCGCGTGAGATCTCGGCCTTGGCCTGCAGGACCTCGCCATCCCACTCGGTGCCCGCGTAAGCGCCCTTCACGGCGTTCCCGGATTGGGCAAAGAAACTCCAGTCGAAATTGAAGCTCTCGCTGGTGTACCAATTGCGCTGGCCGAAGGAGTTGGCAAAGCCCGCGTGCACGGCCCCGGCGGCGAAGATCCCGACCAGATCGGCGCCGCCGGCGATCGCCTGCGCCGCGTCCACGGCCTCTGGGCCGTCGGGCAGCGCCGCGCGCTGGCAGCGCTCCGTGCAGCACACTTCGTCGGCGACCGATAGATACGGATCGTCTCCAACCTGATCGCGCAGCTGCCGCAGTTCGGACACCAGGTGCGCCAGCGCCGCCGCATCCTCACCGGGCTGGCCGCTGAGCGTCAGGGTTCCGCTGGCATGCCGGCGACCCTCGATCAGGTCGAGCGTCATCATCCGCTGCACCACCGTCCCGGCCTGCCGCACCTGACCGCGCGTGAAGCGGGCGAAATCCGACTGCTCGCCGGCGAAACTGCAGGTGAATACCTCGTTCCCGCGCAGCTGCGGCTCAATGGTCGCCGCCAGGGTGAAGAACTTATCCTGCATGTCCCGACCCGCCCTCCGGCTCGCGCCGCACTGCCTCACGCCTCGGCGCCACCGAACACGTTGACGGCGCGGAACAGGCAGGCCGGCGCCGCATGCCCGACGCGAATGACCTGGTTCGGCTCACCCTTGCCGCACCAGGGCGTTCCCAGCACTTGCACGGTCTCCGGGCTGCCCACGGCGGCGAGGCTGCGCCAGAAAGTGGCCGACGTGCCGCGGTAGTTCGGCGTCTTGACGACCTCGCCCAGCGCGCCGTCGACGATGCGGCGACCCCATTCGCAGCCGAACTGGAACTTGTTGCGCGTATCGTCGATCGACCACGAACAGTTGGTCTCGATGTACACGCCGCGCTCCACCTGCGCGACCATGTCGTCGAATGCGCAGTCGCCCGACTCGAGGTTGAGGTTGGCCATGCGATCAATGGGCGGGCGATTCCAGCTCGCCGCGCGGGCGTTGGCCACGCCGGGGAGCCCGGCGCGCGCACTCGATGTGCTCGAGCCGAGCGGGCGCAGCAACAACCCGTCGCGGATGATCTCGGCGCGACTGGCGGGCTGGCCCTCATCGTCGAAGCCGTAGCTGGCCAACTCCCCGGCTCGGCTCGGATCGAAGGTCACGTTCAGCAGCGGCGATCCGTAGTGATAGCTGCCGAACATGTCGAGCGTCACGAAACTCCCGCCGGCGTAGTTGCGCTCGTCGCCGAGGATGCGGTCGAGCTCGAGTGGGTGGCCGATCGATTCGTGAATCTGCAGGATCATCTGATCCGGCGCGATGACCACGTCCATGACGCCGGAGGGGCACTGCGGCGCGCTCAGCAGCTGCAGGGCCTGCGCCGCTACGCGCGGCGGCGCGGTGAGAAACCCGGTGTCGTCGAGAATCTCCAACCCCCCTTGGCGGCAAAAGGCATGGCCGCCGAAGGTGCGCGTCTCGGTCTCCGCGCCGACGTTCGCCGTCGCGCTCAACACCGGCAGCAGGTACTCGAAGTGCTGCTGGACGCGCCCGCCGTCGGCCGCCACCAGCAACGTGTCGAGGTCCGTCTGCCAGAGGCTCGCTTCCCAGTCGATGATCCGCTCGTCGGCGTGCAGCTGCTCGGACTGCCGGCAGAGCAGCGCCACTTTGTCGGCCAGCGACACGCTCGACCAGGGCTTCGCCACCCGGGAGCGATAGGCACCGCCGCGGGCCACCGGCTCCGGCATCAGGTCGCCGAAGGCGTGGCGACCGGCCGAGGCCGTCGCCCATGCGGTGGCGCGCCGGACGGCCGCGCGCAACCCGGTGGCGCTGAGGTCGGAGGTTCCCGCATAGCCGACGCCGCCCGCCTGCCACACCGTCACCTGGGCCCCGCGGTCAAAGGTGACGCGCGGCGGTTGGACGACCCCGCGGCGGACCAGCAGATGCTCGTTGCGCTCGTCGACCACACGCAGGGTGCAGTGGTCCACCGCCGGGAGATCAGCCAGAAAGCGCCCTGCGACCGCATCGAGATCCAACGACGGCATGACCGCACCACACTACCGTGAGCCGCCGAGCGGCGGAACCCCGGGAGTCGGCTCGCCGCTGATCCCCCGTGCGCCGACACGCGCGGCCTCCGCCCTTGCGTCCTGTCTCGGAGGCTGCAAGCATGCCGCTGCGCCCAGGGCGCGGGAGGACGCGATGAAGCCGACGCAACGTCTGCACGATCTCGGCCAAAGTCTCTGGCTCGACAATATCACTCGCACCCTGCTCAGCAGCGGCACGCTGCAGCGCTATATCGACGAGCTGTCGGTGACCGGGTTGACCTCGAACCCGACGATCTTCGACCTCGCGATCAAGAACTCGACCGCGTACGACGACGAGATTCGCACCCGCGTGCGCGCCGGACAGCCCGCCGAGGCCTTGTTCTTTGATATTGCCATCGAGGATCTGACCCGCGCCGCCGACTTGTTTCGCCCGATTCACGATCGCACCGAGGGCGTCGACGGCTGGGTATCGCTCGAGGTCTCGCCGACCCTGGCCTACGATGCGCAACGCACCATCGCCGCGGCGCGCGACCTGCACCGCCGCGCCGGCCGCCCCAACCTCTTCATCAAGATTCCCGGCACGCCCGAGGGGTTGCCGGCCATCGAGGAGGCCATCTTCGCCGGCGTGCCGATCAACGTCACTCTGCTGTTCTCGCGCGAGCACTACCTCGCCGCCGCCGAGGCCTACCTGCGCGGTATCGAACGCCGCCTCGCGGCGGGACTCGATGCGCGTGTCACCTCGGTGGCGTCGGTGTTCATGAGCCGTTGGGACAAAGCCGTGCTCGGCAAGACGCCGGAACGCCTGCGCGCCCGGCTGGCCATCGCCATCGGCAAGCGCACCTACAAGGCCTATCGCGATCTGCTCGCCAGCCCGCGCTGGCAGGCCGTCGCCGCCAAAGGGGCGCACCCGCAGCGCCTGCTATTCGCCAGCACGGGGACCAAGGACCCGCAGGCCTCCGACGTGCTCTACATCAACGCCTTCGCGGCTCCGGACACGGTCAACACCATGCCGGAGGAGACCCTGCTCGCCTTCGGCGATCACGGCAGCGTCGGCGCGCCCCTTCCCGCCGACGGCGGGGACGCGGAAACGGTGCTGGCCGAGTTCGCCGCCGCCGGAGTCGACATCGACCAGCTCGCCGCCCGACTGCAGAAGGAAGGGGCCGACGCCTTCGTCGCCTCCTGGAACGACCTCTTGAGCTGCATCGCGGCCAAGAGCGAATCGCTGCGCAAAGCCGGCTGATCGCGCGCTCCTCGTTCCCTCCCCATGCCGATTCATGAGCGGGCCGGTACGCCCGCGACCGCCGGCGACCTCGTCGACGTCGCCACGCTCGTCAGCGCCTATTACACCGAGCGCCCCGATCCCGGCCTGGCGACGCAGCGCGTCAGTTTCGGCACCTCCGGGCACCGCGGCTCCGCCCTCGAGTGCTCGTTCAACGAGTGGCACATCCTCGCCATCACCGAGGCGATCTGCCGCTATCGCGCCGGGCAGAATATCGACGGGCCGCTGTACCTCGGCATGGACACCCATGCCCTCTCGGTCCCCGCTTACGCCAGCGCGCTCGAGGTGCTCGCCGCACACCAGGTGGAGGTGCGGGTGGCGCCGCAGCAGGCATTCACCCCGACCCCAGCAGTCTCACACGCGGTGCTCACCCACAACCGCGGGCGGCGCAGCGGGCTCGCCGATGGCATCGTCATCACGCCGTCGCACAATCCGCCGGACAGCGGCGGCTTCAAGTACGATCCGCCCCACGGCGGGCCCGCCGACACCACCGTGACCGGCTGGATCGAGACCACCGCCAACCAGCTCATCAGCGACGCGCTGCGCGACCTGCGCCGCTGGCCGTACGAACGGGCGCGGCGCGCCGCGACCACCCGCGAGCACGATTACCGGGAAGCCTACGTCGGCGATCTCGCCAGCGTGATCGACCTCGAGGCGATTCGCCGCAGTGGCATCCATCTCGGCGTCGACCCACTCGGCGGCGCCGGGGTCCATTACTGGCCGGCGATCGCGGCCCGCTACGGACTCGACCTCACCGTCGTCAATGACGCGGTCGACCGAACCTTTCGCTTCATGACGCTCGACTGGGACGGCAGGATCCGCATGGACCCGTCCTCACCGCACGCCATGCAGCGGCTGATCGGCTTGCGCGATCGCTTCGACATCGCCTTCGCGTGCGATACCGATCACGACCGCCACGGCGTCGTGGCGCGCGGGGTCGGCCTGATTCCGCCCAACAACTATCTCAGCGTCTCGATCGATTACCTGTTCCGACATCGCCCGGCCTGGCGCGGTGACGCCGGCGTCGGCAAGACGATCGTCAGTAGCAGCCTGATCGACCGCGTCGCGGCGGCGCTAAAGCGCCCGCTGTTCGAGACCCCGGTCGGCTTCAAGTGGTTCGTCGACGGGCTCATCGCCGGCCAGCTCGGTTTCGTCGGCGAGGAAAGCGCCGGCGCCGCCTTTCTGCGCCGCGATGGCTCGGTGTGGACGACCGACAAGGACGGCATCATCCCGGCCCTCCTCGCCGCCGAGATCACCGCGGTGACCGGACGCGATCCGGCGCAGCTCTACCACAGCCTGACCGAGCGTCTTGGCGAACCGGTGTACGAACGGGTCGACGCGCCCGCAACCGCCGAGCAGAAAGCCGCCTTCCAGCACCTGTCGCCCGAGCGCGTCGCCGTGCAGACCCTGGCCGGCGACCCGGTTCGCGCCTTGCTCACCACGGCGCCCGGCAACCAGGCGGCGTTCGGCGGCCTCAAGGTGATCAGCGATGCCGGCTGGTTTGCCGCCCGGCCGTCGGGCACCGAGAACATCTACAAGATCTACGCCGAGAGCTTCCGTGGAGAAGCCCACCTGCGGCGCATCCAGGACGACGCGCAGGCCATCGTCGCCCGCGCCCTGGCCAGCGCCGCCTGAGCGGCGCGCCCGTCTTTCCGGCCGCCCGGTCGCCTGCTACCGTCACGCGTTTGCCCGCGTCCGCCGCACGCCGGACACGGGGCGCCCCGACCAATGACACCATCGTCCCGCCGACCCGACATCCGCAACGTCGCCATCATCGCCCACGTCGACCATGGCAAGACGACCCTGGTCGATGCGATGCTCCACCAGAGCGGCATCTTCCGCGCCAACCAGCACGTCCTCGAGCGGGTCATGGATTCCTTCGATCTCGAGCGCGAGCGCGGCATCACCATCCTGGCCAAGAACACCGCCGTCGAATACGCCGGCGTGACCATCAATATCGTCGACACCCCGGGCCACGCCGATTTCGGCGGCGAGGTCGAGCGTACCCTCGCCATGGTCGACGGCGTCATGCTGCTGGTCGACGCCTCCGAAGGCCCGTTGCCGCAAACCCGCTTCGTCCTGCAGAAAGCCCTCGATCTCGGCCTGCCGCCGCTGGTCTGCATCAACAAGATCGATCGCCCCGACGCGCGCATCGCCGCCGTCGTCGACGAGGTGTACGGGCTGTTCATCGATCTGGGCGCCACCGAGGAACAACTCGACTTCCCGCTGATCTATACCAACGCGCGCGCCGGCCTGGCGACGCGTGACTTGCAGACGCCGTCGGAGAACTTGCGACCGCTCTTCGACCTCATCGTCGGCGCGCTGCCGGGGCCGACTGTCGATGCGAGCCAGCCGACGCAGTTTCAGTGCAACAACCTCGACTACAACGACTACGTCGGGCGCCTCGCCATCGGTCGCGTCGCCCACGGCGCCCTCGACAGCGGCGCGACCTA
Organism: uncultured Binatia bacterium (SeqCode); assembly: GCA_964475125.1. Classification (GTDB taxonomy): domain Bacteria; phylum Desulfobacterota; class Binatia; order HRBIN30; family CADEER01; genus CAYYWP01. Next base: position 28,878 of record CAYYWP010000013.1, read on the forward strand.
CGCCCTGTGCCGGCCCGACGGCCGACAACAGCCGGTCAAGATCACGCAGCTCTTCACCTGGCACGGCCTCGAGCGCGTCCCCACCGCGCGCGTCAGCGCCGGCGACATCGCCGCCATCGCCGGCATCGAGGAGATCAACATCGGTGATACGATCGCCGACCGCGAGCGGCCGCGCGCCCTGCCCGCCATCCGCGTCGACGAGCCGACGATCGCCATGGTCTTCGGCGCCAACACCTCGCCGTGGGCCGGCCGCGAGGGCGAGTACGTCACCTCGCGCAAGCTGCGCGAGCGTCTGCTGCACGAACAGCGACGCAACGTCAGCGTGCGCGTCGAGGACACCGAGGCGCCCGATCAGTTGCGCGTCACCGGGCGCGGCGAGCTGCAGCTCGCCATCTTGATCGAGACCATGCGCCGCGAGGGCTATGAGCTGCAGGTGTCGAAACCGACCGTGGTCACGCGCCCGGTCGGCAGCGCCCTCCACGAGCCGGTCGAACAATTGTTGGTCGATGCGCCGGAGGACTACATCGGCGTCATCTCGCAGCTCCTGGCCGTGCGCCGCGGCCGCATGACCAAACTGCTGCACACCGGCTCGGGCCGGGCACGGCTCGAGTTCGCCGTCCCGTCGCGCGGCCTCATCGGCTTCCGCTCGCGTTTCCTCACCGAGACCCGCGGCAGCGGCATCATGCACGCGCTGTTCGACGGCTGGGCCCCCTGGCACGGCGACATGCAAGGGCGGGCCAACGGCGCCCTGGTGGCGGACCGCGAAGGCCTGGCCACGCCCTATGCCGTCTTTCACCTGCAAGAGCGCGGCACGCTGTTCATCGCCCCCGGGACGCGCGTCTACGAAGGCATGGTGGCCGGCGAGTACGCCCGCGGCGGCGACCTGAACGTCAACATCTGTCGCGAGAAGAAGCTCACCAACATCCGCGCCGCCGGGCGCGACGAGAACATCCTCATCACCCCGCCGCGCCAGATGGGACTCGAAGCGGCGATCGAATGGATTGCCGACGACGAGCTGGTCGAGGTGACGCCACAGTCGATCCGCCTGCGCAAGAAGATCCTGTCCCAGTCGATCCGCCATTGATTCTGGCCGCCATGGCTCCACGCCGGGGGAGGCCGCTTGACCTGTCGCGCTTTGCCTTCGATGATCGCTATTTGTGGAGTGAGGCGGAACCGATGAGCACAAACGGCAAGTTCACGGTGGCAATCGTCGGCGCGACCGGCGCGGTGGGTGAAGTCCTGCTCGAGGTGCTGGCGGCGCGCCGGTTTCCGGTCGGCGAGCTGCGGCCCCTGGCCAGCGAGCGCTCGACCGGCACGACGGTGCGTTTCGATGGGCGAGACCTGCCGGTAGAGCTGGCACGGGCGGACGCCTTCGACGGGGCGGATTTCGTCTTCTTCGCCGCCACCGGGAGTCTCTCCAAGGAGCTGGCGCCCGAGGCGGCGCGACGCGGAGCCGTGGCGATCGACAAGTCGGGCACCTGGCGCATGGATGCGAACGTGCCGCTGGTGGTGCCGGAGGTGAACCCGCACGCCCTCGAGCGCCATCAGGGCATCGTCTCGTGCCCGAACTGCACCACCATCGGCTTCGTCATGGCGCTCGAGCCCATCCGCCGCACTGCCGGGCTGAAGAGCGTCATCGTGACGACCCTGCAGGCCGTCAGTGGGGCCGGAAAACCCGGCGTCGACGAGCTCGACGCCCAGGTGGAGGCGACGGCGCGCGGCGAGGCGCCAGTGGCGCGCACCTTCGCCGCACAGATCGCCTACAACGTCGTGCCGCTGTGCGAGACGTTCCGCGACGACGGGTACTCGACCGAGGAAGTCAAGCTGCTGCACGAAACACGCAAGATCATGGAGATGCCGGAACTCGACGTCAGCATGACCTGCGTGCGCGTTCCGGTACCGGTCGGGCACTCCGCCACGCTGCTGATCGAGACCGAGCGCCCGCTGTCACCCGAGGCGGCGCGCGAGGCCCTGGCGAGTTTTCCGGGCGTGCGCGTGGTCGACGACCCGGCGCACAACGGCTTTCCGACCCCGCGCGACGCGGCCGGCGGCGACGATGTTCTGGTCGGCCGTGTGCGGCGCGACCTCAACAGTCCACGCCTGTGGCTGTGGGAGGTCTCCGACAACCTGCGCAAGGGCGCCGCTACCAACGCCGTGCAGATCGCCGAGGAAATGGTGCGCCGCAAGCTGCGCTGATCACGCGCGCGGCGGCGGACTAGTGAATCCCCGCCCAGTCGGCTAAGCAGTGACGAGGCGAGGGGAGCGTCAACCATGAGCGATCAGCCGCGCATGACGACCGAGCACGAGTCGAGACAGCTCGCCGAGGAATCGCGCCAGCGCGAATGGGAGGGGCGCGGGTTCCTGCGCGAGCTCTTCCTCGGCCAGTTCAGCCTCGACCTCGTCCACCCCTTTCCACGCCTCGAGGAGAGGCCGGAATTCACCAAGTTCTACAGCGAGTTACGGGACTTTCTTGCAACGAAAGTCGACCCCGTGGCGATCGACGAAACGGGCGAGTATCCCGAGCACGTCGTCGACGGCCTGCGCAAGCTCGGCGCCTTCGGGATGAAGATCCCGAAGGAGTACGGCGGCCTGGGCTTTTCGGTCAGCGAGTATTGCCAGGCGGCGGCTTTGGTGGGCAGCTACGACGGCAATCTGAGCGCCCTGTTGTCGGCGCATCAGTCGATCGGCCTGCCGCAGCCGCTCAAGCTCTTCGGCACGCCGGAGCAGAAGCGACGCTACCTGCCGCGCTGCGCCGCCGGGGCGATCTCGGCCTTCGCCCTCACCGAGCCGCACGTCGGCTCCGATCCCGCCAGCCTCTCGACCACGGCGGAAGCGGAAGGCGACTTCTTCGTCCTCAACGGCGAGAAGCTGTGGTGTACCAACGGCACCATGGCCGAGCTGCTGGTGGTCATGGCGCGCGATCCGAAGACCAAGCGCATCAGCGCCTTCATCGTCGAGAGCGGCTGGCCCGGCGTCAAGGTCGAGTACCGCTGCCGCTTCATGGGGCTCAAGGCGTTGGCCAACGGCATCATCAGCTTCAAGGATGTGCGCGTGCCGCGCGAGAACCTCATCGGCGGCGAGGGCCAGGGGCTGAAGATCGCCTTGGTCACCCTCAACACCGGACGCCTCACCCTACCCGCCGTCTGTGCCGGCACGGCCAAACACTGCCTCAACGTCGTACGCGCCTGGTCGCAAGCCCGCCATCAATGGGGCCTGCCGATCTGGAAGCACGAGGCCGTCGGGCATCGCATCGCCGAGATGGCGGCGACGACCTTCGCCCTGGACTCGATCGCCAAGCTCGCCGCCGCGCTGGCCGACCGCGGCGGCTACGACATCCGCCTCGAGGCGGCCGCCGCCAAGGAATGGAACTCGGTGCGGGGCTGGGAGATCATCGACCAGACCCTGCAGATCCGCGGCGGCCGCGGCTACGAGACCGAGAAGTCACTCAAGGGGCGCGGCGAGGCCGCGGTGGCGGTCGAGCGCGCCATGCGTGACAGCCGCATCAACCTCATCTTCGAAGGCTCGAGCGAGATCATGCATCTCTTCATGGCGCGCGAGGCGGTCGACAAACACCTGGAGGTCGCCGGGGCCCTGATCGACCCCAAGCGCGACGGGGCGCAGAAACTCGCTGCCCTGCCCGGGATCGCGGCCTACTACGCCGGCTGGTACCCGGCCCTGTGGCTGCGCGGCTTCACCACCTGGAGCAAGTACACCGACTGGGGCTCGCTGGCACCGCATCTGCGCTTCATCGAGCGCAGCGCGCGCAAGCTGGCCCGTTCGAGCTTTCACGGCATGGCGCTGTACCAGGCCAAGCTGGAGCGCAAGCAGGGTTTCCTCTTCCGTTGCGTCGACATCGTCATGGAGCTGTTCGCCATGGCGGCGACGCTGTCGCACGCCCGTGCGCTGCGCGATGCGGGCACGCCGCAGGGACGCGAAGCCGTGGATCTGGCCGATCTGTTCTGCCGGCTGGCGCGGCGCCGCGTGCGCGCCTGGTTCAAGGCCCTGTGGGCGAACGACGATACTCGGCTGACCCAGATGGCGGCGCAGGTCATCAACGGCGACCACGCCTGGCTCCTCGCCGGGCACATGGACCTCGGCCTGACGGTCGAAGACTTTCAGACCCGATTTCTCACCGCCCCCAGCGCCGCGAGCGACACGCCACGAGTGAGCGCGGCGTCGTAACTGGCCGGCCGCATCTCGCCGCTGCGAACCGCGTCGTTCGCTGCACCCACGGCGCGCCGGCCGGCGCTTCGATACGACCCGGACAAGGTGATCGCGGAGTGAGCACATGACTGACCTGCGGAAGATGGATGCCAGTGCACGGACACAGCGCCTCGGCACCCTGCGCGCCCAGTACGAGGCTTTCAAGGCGCGCCGGCTGGGGCTCGACATGACGCGCGGCAAGCCGTGCGCCGAGCAACTCGACCTCTCGCTGGGTTTGCTCGATTGCCTGGGCCGCGACTACGCCGCCGCCGACGGCACGGATTGCCGCAACTACGGCCAGGTCGAGGGCATTCCCGAGGCGCGGGCGCTGTTCGCCGAGCTGCTCGAGGTCGAGCCCGGCAACGTCGTGGTCGGCGGCAACTCGAGCTTGGCCCTCATGCACGATGCCGTCGTGCAGGGGCTGGTGAAGGGCTGGCCGGACGCGCCGCCGTGGCGAGCCGGCGGCGGGGGGGTGAAGTTCCTCTGCCCCAGCCCGGGATACGATCGCCATTTCTTCATCTGCGAGCGCTACGGCATCGAGATGATCCCCGTCGCCATGGGCGACGACGGCCCGGACATGGATGCCGTGGAGGAGCTGGCGGCGAGCGATCCGCAGGTCAAGGGGATCTGGTGCGTGCCGCGCTACAGCAATCCGACCGGTGTCGTCTACGGCGCTGCGACGGTCGAACGCCTGGCCGGCATGGCGGCGGCGCGCGACTTCCGCATCTTCTGGGACAACGCCTACGCCGTCCATCACCTGATCGATCGTCCGCGTCCGCTGACCAACATGCTGCGCGCCTGTGCCGCGGCGGGTCATCCCGACCGAGCGCTGATCTTCACCTCGACTTCGAAGATCAGCTTCGCCGGCGCCGGTGTCGGCGTCGTCGCCGCCAGCCCGGCCAACATCCGCCACCTGCTCGCCGCGCTGTCGATTCAAACCATCGGCCACGACAAGCTGAATCAGCTCCGCCACGTCCGCTTCTTCCGCAACGCCGCCGGCATCGATGCCCATATGCGCAAGCACGCCGCCATCCTGCGGCCGAAGTTCGCTTTGGTCGAGGAGATCCTTCGCTCGTCGTTGAATGGGAAGGGCATCGCCGAATGGAGCCAGCCCGAGGGCGGCTATTTCGTCAGCCTCGACACGCTCGACGGCTGCGCCACCAAGGTGGTCGCCCTGGCCGAGGCCGCCGGGGTCAAGCTCACCAAAGCCGGGGCCACCTTCCCGCTCGGCAAGGACCCGCGCAATCGCAACATCCGGCTGGCGCCGACCCTGCCGGGCCTCGACGAGATCCGCCAGGCGATGGAGCTGGTCACGCTCTGCGTCGAGCTGGTGAGTCTCGAACAGCTCGGCGCCTGAGCCCGTCACAGGTGGGCGATCGCCTCGATCTCGACCAGTGAACCGAAGCCGAGGCGGCCCACTTCGACGGCCGAGCGCGCCGGCCGGCGATCGCCGACGAAGCGGACGTACACCTCGTTCATCGCCGCCCAGTTGTCGCGCGTGGTCAGGAAGACCGTGGCCTTGAGTATCTTGTCGAGGCTCGATCCCGCCGCCTCGAGCACGGCCTGCAGGTTGCGCATCGTCTGCTCCGTCTGCTCGGTGATGCCTCCGGTCACCAGTGTCCCCGTCGCCGGGTCGACCGGTAGCTGGCCGGAGACAAACACCAGGTTCTCGAAACGGATGGCCTGCGAATAAGGCGCGCCGGGAAGCGGCGACGGGGCCTGGTCCGTTCGGATGACGATCTTCTCGCTCATGATCCCCTTCCTCCGCCGTCGAATCGCCGCCGGGCTCTCGCTGCAGGCAGCGTCGCGGATGCTCACAGCATCGAGAACCCGGCGTTCACGGCCAGTGACTGTCCGGTAATGAAATCCGACTCGGGCGCACAGAAGAACAGCACCGCGCCGACCAGGTCTTGCGGCTGCTCGCGTCCGGCAAAGCACTGCCGCGCCACGATGCGCTCGAAGTACGCGTCATCGAGGCTGCGCATGACCGTATCCGTCTCGGTCAGGCCGGGAAGGATCGCGTTGACCCGAATTCCGTCCGGCCCGGCTTCGCGCGCCAGCGCACGCGTCAAGCCGATCACCCCCGCCTTGGCGGCGACGTAGTGCAGCAACCCCGGCGTGCCGATCAATACCACGTCGGATGAGATGTTGACGATCTTGCCATACCCCTGCTGCTTCATCGCCGGGTATACGGCGCGGGCGCAGAAGAACGACGCCTTCAGGTTCACCGCCAGGACGCGATCCCACTCGGCCTCATCGATCTCCGTCCAGGGGCGGATCGGATAGATACCGGCGTTGTTGACCAGCGCATGGACGGCGCCGAGCTCGCGCACGACGCGCTCGCCCATCGCCTGCACGGCGGCGCGATCGGCGACGTCGCACTCCACCACCAGAGCGCGACGACCCATTCGCCGCACCTCGTCGGCCACCACCGCCGCCGCGCGGCCATCCAGGTCGACGATCGCGACGTCGGCCCCTTCTCGGGCCAACCCTTGCACGTACGCCCGCCCGATCCCGTTCGCCCCTCCGGTGACGACGGCGACGCGTTGATCGAGTCTACCCATGTGCCCTCCTCCCGAGGACTAGTGTCCAGTATCCGAAATTCGCTGCCTATATCGGCGAGGCATCGGCGGCCCTGGCTAGGCGGCCGACGCAGGAATATCTGGCTATATGCCGCGGAGGCCAACGCCGCCAGGGGCGCTGAGGGCCGCCGAGTTGGGCAGTGAATTTCGGATACAGGACACAAGCAGCCGGTTGAGAAACGCGTTCCGCTCGCCCTTCGACGGGCTCAGGGCATGTCCTGAGCTTGTCGAAGGGCATGTCCTGAGCCCGTCGAAGGGCGAGCGGAACGCGTTGCGGCACAAGCAGTTCCCGCTCATCCTGAGCCCGTCGAAGGATGAGCCCGGCCTTGTTCAACGGACGGATAGCCTCGATTTGACGACAACTTCAACAAGCAAGCAGGGAGCTCACCTGCATCGTGGATGAGTGCCGGCGCGACCGGGACCCTGTTGACGATATCAGCCGAGCGCGTTGCGCACGCCCCGGACCAGCTCTTCGACGGTCACTTTGCCATCCGCGGTACGGTCGAAGGGCAGACATTCGCTCACCGGAGCGGTGCCCAGGGCGATGTTGACACCGCGGATCAGCTCGGCGATCTCGACGTCGCCGTCGCGATTGCAATCGCCCACCTGCGCCGGTCCACCGAGGAGGCGCAAGTCCGCCACCAGGCTCTGGCGGCTGGTGAACAAGCGATCGAATTCATCCGCGCTGACCACGATGGTCACGATGCGGGAGCGATCGAAGGCGTTGACGCGGTTCGCATCCGCTGCCGCCGCAGTCGCGAAACGCAGGTTGGCGTTGTAGATCTTCGCCCCTTTCGATCCGCGCCGGCCGCGCAACGACAGGCGGTAGATCAGGCGCGGTTCTCCTACGCCCTGCGGCGCCGCCTGACCGATCGCGCGACGCTGCACCAGCGCGCCGGCGGTGAGCACTCCGCCGAGAACCAGGAATGTCCGCCGGCTGACCTTGGCACTCGCCATGGCGGTTAGGATTGGCTGCAGGGGGAGGAGCCGCTTCTCCCCGCCGGTTCGACCACGCGGTCGGCCCAGACTTTGCGATGCGACTTACGCGGCGGAATCCACAGAGCGGCCCGCTCTCCACAGACCGCTTTCCTGCGACCGAACTCGCACCCTTTCTGCATATCGTCACGTACGGTGCCAGTAACGCTTGCGCACCGCGCGAAGCACACTCGCCTCTGCATCGCTTCTAGGACCGACTCTTCGCGCTTGTCAATCAGAATCGCCCCGGACCAAGCGTCCCTGGATCGAGGCGACTTCACATGTGCAGCGCGCGGCCCAGCGCCCCCAGGGTCGCTTCGCCCATGGCCTCGGAGAGGGTCGGGTGCGGGAAGACGACGTGCGCGAGCTCGGCCTCGGTGGTCTCGAGAGTCTTGGCGATGGCGAAGCCCTGGATCAGCTCCGTCACCTCGGGTCCGATGAGATGGGCACCGAGCAGCTCGCCCGTGTTGGCATCGAAGATCGTCTTCACCATGCCCTCTGTTTCCGCCAGGGCGAGAGCCTTGCCGTTGGCTTGAAAAAGAAAGCGCCCGACCTTGACCTCGTGGCCGGCGGTGCGCGCCGCGGCCTCCGTGAGGCCGACGCTGGCAATCTGCGGGCGGCAGTACGTACAGCCGGGGATGTTGTGCACATCGAGTGGCCGCACCCCCTCGACGCCGGCCAAGTGCTCGACGCACACCACGCCCTCGTGCATCGCCTTGTGCGCCAGCCACGGGGGCCCGACGACGTCGCCGATGGCGTACAGGCCAGGCTGATCGGTGGCGCACCACTCATCGACGACGATGTGGCCCTTCTCGACCCGCGCGGTCGTGGTCTCCAGCCCGATATGCTCGACGTTGCCGGTGATGCCGACCGACAAGATCACGCGCTCGACAGACAGCGAAGACTCGGCTCCGCCGCCGAGGTCGAGTACCGCCGTCACGCCGCTGTCGCTCTTGCTCAGCGAGCGCACCGTCGCCGCCGTGTGAATGTGAATCCCGCGCTTCTCGAAGCTCTTGCGCGCCAGCTCCGACACCTCTTCGTCTTCGATCGGCACGATGCGCGGCAGCGCTTCCACCAGTGTCACCTCGGCACCCATGTCGCGGTAGAAGCTGGCGAACTCGACGCCGATCGCGCCCGCGCCGATCACCAGCAAGGAGCGCGGCATGCTCTCCGGCACCATCGCTTCCTTGTAGGTCCACACCTGCCGGCCATCGGGCTCGAGCCCGGGCAAGGAGCGCGCCCGCGCGCCGGTAGCGACGATCACGTGCGGCGCCGTCAGGTTCGCCACCACGGCGCCGTCTTTCTCGGCCGCGACGCGTCCGGGGCCTTCCAGACGCGCGGTGGCGTCGACCACCTCGACGCCGTTCTTCTTCATCAGGAACCGCACCCCGGCCGACAGCCGCTTCGCCACCGCCCGCGAGCGCGCCACGACCTTGGCCAGATCGAAGCGCACCTCGCCGGCGCTGAAGCCGTGCTGATCGAGATGGTGCAACAGGTCGTTGATCTCGGCCGTGCGCAACAGCGCCTTGGTCGGAATGCAGCCCCAGTTGAGGCAGATGCCGCCCAGGTGCTCGCGCTCGACCAACGCCGTGCGCAGTCCGAGTTGGCGGGCCCGAATCGCCGCCACGTATCCACCCGGCCCACCGCCGATGACGATCAGATCGTATGCCGCCTCGCCCATACTCTCGGCTCCGTATCGGCTTTCGCTCCACTCCACAACGTGGAGCTGGCGGCGCACCGACGAGCTCCCCGCCGGCTTGCCGTCACGCCGGTCGCGCCGGTCCTCGGTTGACCGCCCCACCCATCATGTATTACGAGTCGCAATGGCTGGGTGATCTCTACATAAGTCGTATGCATACGAGTAGTAGGACCGTTTCCATGCCATGCCAAACGGCACGCGCCGGCGCCTCCAGGGTGCTGCGCTGATGGCCAGTCCGGCGCTCGCCGGTGGGCACGAGCGCGGTCTCGCCGCGACGTTCCGCCGTGACCGGTGGTGGGTCGAGCCGCTGTGGACCGGCATCGGCTTTCTCCTCTTCGTCCTCTACGCCAACTGGGCGGCGTACCAGGGGGACCACTACTCCTACGGCGGCTACCTGTCCCCCTTCTACTCGCCGGCGCTCTTCACCGATTCGAGCCGCGTCGGCGCCGTACCGGCGGCGCATGCCTGGTTCGGCGAGTGGCCCAATTGGCTGCGCAGCGTCTGGCCGAGTCTCCTGCCGACCTCGCCCGCCTGGTTGGTCCTGCTCGGGCCGCTCTCCTTTCGCCTGACCTGTTACTACTATCGCAAGTTCTACTATCGCGCCTATTTCCTCACCCCGCCGGCATGTGCGGTCGGCGCCCGCCCGCAGCGTTACACGGGCGAGACGGCGCTGTTCCTGTTTCAGAACCTGCACCGCTATACGCTGTACGTCGCCATCGCCTTCGTGCTGATCCTGGCCTACGACGCCTATCTGGCCTTCTGGCGCGACGGGCGCTTCGGCATCGGTGTCGGCACGCTGGTGCTGCTGATCAACCCGATTCTGCTCGCCACCTACACCTTCGGCTGCCACTCGTTTCGCCACCTGATCGGCGGTCGCCTCGACTGCTTCACCTGCGACAGCGCCGCCCGCACCCGCTATCGCCTCTGGCAACGAGTTTCGTGGCTGAACGAACGCCACATGCTCTTCGCCTGGCTCAGCCTGGTGTGGGTGGGGTTCGCCGACTTCTACGTGCGCATGGTCTCGATGGGCTACATTCGCGACCTCAGCACCTGGGGCTGAGCGCATGGTCGACCTCTCGGACATCCAGACCATCGAGCACGATGTGGTGGTCATCGGCGCGGGCGGCGCCGGCCTGCGCGCCGCCATCGAGTGCAGCCTGCAGGGGCTGCGCACCGGCCTGGTGTGCAAGTCGCTGCTCGGCAAGGCCCACACCGTCATGGCCGAGGGCGGCTGCGCCGCGGCCCTCGGCAACGTCGCGCCTAAGGACAACTGGAAGATTCATTTCCGCGACACCATGCGCGGCGGCAAGTTCCTCAACGACTGGCGCATGGCCGAGCTGCACGCCAAGAACGCGCCCGAGCGGGTGCGCGAGCTGGAGGAATGGGGGGCGGTGTTCGACCGCACGCCGAGCGGCTTGATCAGCCAGCGCAATTTCGGCGGACATCGCTACCCGCGCCTCGCCCACGTCGGCGCCCGCACCGGGCTGGAGATGATCCGGACCCTGCAGGACAAGGCCGTGCAGCTGACGGGTCTGGGCGTGCACATGGAATGCACGGCGCTCGAGCTGCTGCTCGACGACGGCGCCATCGCCGGCGTGCTCGCCTACTGGCGCGACAGCGGCCGCTTCCTCCTGCTCAAGGCCAAAGCCGTCATCATGGCCACCGGCGGCGGCGGCCGCGCCTGGCGCTTCACCTCGAACTCCTGGGAATACACGGGCGATGGCTACGCTCTCGCCTACAGCGCCGGGGCACAACTCATCGACATGGAGTTCACCCAGTTCCATCCCACCGGCATGGTGTGGCCGCCCTCGGTGCGCGGCATCCTGGTCACCGAGGGGGTGCGCGGCGATGGGGGAATCCTCACCAACCGCGCCGGCGAGCGCTTCATGTTCAACTACATCCCGCCGAAATTCGCCGCCGAGACCGCCGATACGGTCGCCGAGGCCGACCGCTGGCTGGTCGACTCGACCAACAACCGCCGCCCGCCCGAGCTGCTCACCCGCGACGTGGTGGCGCGCGCCATCACCCGGGAGGTCGTCGAGGGTCGCGGCTCGCCGCACGGTGGCGTGTTTCTCGACATCGCCTCGCGGCGCGATGCCGAGTTCATCAAGCGCAAGTTGCCCTCGATGTACCACCAATTCAAAGAGCTGGCCGCGGTCGACATCACCACTACGCCGATGGAGGTCGGGCCCACCCTGCACTACTGCATGGGCGGCATCCGCGTGCACCCCGAGACCCAGATGTCGACGGTGCCCGGTCTGTTCGCCGCCGGCGAGTGCACCGGCGGCATGCACGGCGCCAACCGCCTGGGCGGCAACTCGCTCTCGGACCTGCTCGTCTTCGGGCACCTGGCCGGGGTCGGCGCCTGCGACTACGCGCGCGGGCGGGGCCGGCAGCCGGCGATCGACCGGGCGCAGATGGAAGCCGCCGTGCGACGCGCCACGGATCCACTCAACCGCGCCGACGGCCTCAACCCGTACGTCGTCACCGAGCACCTGCAACGGGTCATGGACCGCTACGTCAACATCGTCCGCGAGCGCGCCGAGTTGGAGACCGCCCTGGTCGAGCTGGAGGCGATCAAGCGCGAGCTCGCCCAGGTCAAGGCGCCCGGCGCCTCGCAGTACAACCCGGGCTGGCACGAGGCCATCGCGCTCGGCTCGCTGCTCATCAGTGCCGAGGCCGTGACGCGCGCCGCCTTGATCCGCGAGGAGAGCCGCGGCGCCCACACCCGTGTCGACTTTCCCGACGAACGGGATGAGTGGCTGAAGGTCAACATCGTCAGCCAGCGCGGCGCCGACGGTCAGATGGACACGCAGATCGAAAGGCGCCCCGATCCACCGGCCGATCTGGCCGCCATCGCTCACGCCAGCCTCGCCGACCTCGAGGGCGACGAGAGGGCCGCGCAGCAGCAGGCATAACATGGCCCAACGGACGTTTCGGATCTGGCGCGGCGATCGCAGCGGCGGCGCGTTCTGCGACTACCACGTCGAGGTCGACGAGGGCATGGTCGTGCTCGACGTCGTGCATCGCATCCAGGCCGAGCATGCGCCCGACCTCGCCGTGCGCTGGAACTGCAAGGCCGGCAAGTGCGGGTCGTGCAGCTGCGAGATCAACGGCAAGCCGCGCCTGTCGTGCATGACGCGCATGGACTCGCTGCCCAGCGAGGGCGAGATCACCGTGCAGCCGGTGAAGACCTTTCCGATCATCAAGGATCTGGTCACCGACG
>CAYYWP010000014.1:0-39644 GCA_964475125.1 uncultured Binatia bacterium (SeqCode)
GCATGGTCGCCGGTGATCATCTTCACCGCAATGCCGGCGGTGCGGCAGGCCCGTACGGCCGCGATGGTCTCGGGACGCGGCGGGTCGATCATCGCCACCAGCCCCAGCAACGCGAACTCCGATCCCAGCGTCTCGACCCGCAGGTCAGCGCCGGGCGCCGGGCCGGCCGCTTCGGCGACCGCGAGCACCCGTCTGCCGAGCGACGCCAGGCGTTCGACCTCGGTCTGGACGTGGGCAGCGTCCGCAGCCGCGGAGCCGTTACCACACCGGGCGAGCACCACCTCCGGCGCCCCCTTCAACAGCACACGCGGCCCCACCGGCGTGTCGTGCAAGGTGGCCATGAACTGGTACTCGGCGTCGAACGGGATGGCGTCGCGGCGGTGGCGACTGGCGCGCAGCGCCTCGACGTCGATGCCGGCTTTCTCGGCGGCCACCACCAGCGCCGCCTCGGTCGGATCGCCGCTGATCGTCCAGCGATCCTCGACGTTGCGCAGCGCGGCGTCGTTGCACAGCGCCGCCGCCTCGAGCGCCCGGCGCACGGCCGGCGGCGCCGCTCCGGGCTCGCCGGCCTGTCGCGGACGGAACGCGCCGAACGGCGCGTAGCCCACACCCTCGACCTCGCAGGCCCCTTCGTCCGGTGTCCACACATCGCGCACGGTCATCTCGTTGCGCGTCAGCGTACCGGTCTTGTCGGTGCAGATGACCGTCGTCGAGCCAAGCGTCTCGACCGCCGGCAGGTTCCGGATGATCGCGCGTCGCGCCGCCATGCGCTGCACCCCGATGGCCAAGGTGATGGTGACGATGGCCGGCAGCCCTTCGGGAATGGCGCCCACGGCGAGCGCGATGGCGAAGACCAGCATGTCGCGCAGCGCGTCGCCGGCGTTCATCCCGGCCGACAGCGCCCGCCAGACGCCGATCGCCAGGATCGTCACCGCGAGGACGAGGATCGCCACGGTGATGCCCTTGCCGATGGACGCCAGGGCACGCGTCAACGGCGTCTCGAGCTCGTCGGCATGCTGGAGCAGTTCCGAGATGCGCCCGAGCTCGGTGCGGGCGCCGGTGGCCACGGCGACGCCCACGCCGGCGCCCGAAACCACCATCGTCCCGCTGTAGGCTATCGACAGGCGGTCGCCCACCACCGCATCGGCCGGCACCGGCTGGACGGATTTTTCGGCCGCTGCCGACTCTCCGGTCAGGGCCGCTTCCTCCGTGCGCATATTGCGCACCGTCACCAACCGCAGGTCGGCCGGCACCTTGTCGCCCGCGGCGAGGATGACGACATCCCCGGGCACGATCGTTTCCACCGCTACGACCTGCTGACCGCCGTCGCGGCGCACGATGGCGTCCTGAGGCACCAGCGCGCGCAGCGCTTCGATGGCGCGGTTGGCGCGAAATTCCTGGGCGAAACCGATCAGGCTGTTGAGCACGACCACTGCCAACACGACCAGACCATCAGTCGGCTTGCCGAGGGCGATCGCCACCGTCGCGGCGCCGAGCAGCACCCAGATCAGCGGGTTGTTGATCTGGCGGAAGAGGATGCGCAGCGGGCCGATGGCAGCGACCCGCTCGAGCGTATTGGGTCCGGTGCTCTGCAACCGGCGGGCCGCCTCTGCGGCGCTCAAGCCCTGCGGATCACTCGCCGTGCACCGGTAACTCTCCTCGATCGAGAGGGCGTGCCACGGTGGCGCGCCGTCGTGCCGGCCGGCCACCAGGGCCGGCGCGCCTGCCGGTCGCCCGCTCGCCAGCTGTCCAACTTCCGCCGGCTGCGCCATCAGCACTGCGCGGGCCATATCACCGTCTCGCCGTCACTCGCCATTCCCCGTACCGCTAGCGGAAGGATCCAGACGGACAAATAGATTTGCTCGTGCGCGGTTGTCGGATTCTCCGATCGGACATCGCGCCACAGGTCGAGCGCGCCGACCGCCAATCGACCGATGCCGGTGCCCGGCGCGTGCGCGCCGGCGCCGACCTCGTCATCGGCCGCGCCGCCCTGGCCCGCAACACCGGCGAGGGCTCGAAACCGTAGCCGGCCTACCTGATCTCGGTCTCCACGAACACGACTTCGTGGGCGCTGCCGTTGATCACGTTGTGGTGCACTCCCGCGGCTCTGTAGTACGCCTGCCCGGCGGTGAGCGTCGCCTCTTTGTTCCCTTCCGGCGTCTCCAACAGCAGCGTGCCGTCGGTGCGCGGCACCACCACATAATCGAATTGGTGGCGATGCCAGCCCGTTTCCGCCCCCGGCGCGAAGCGCCACTCCGTCACGATGACCCGCTCGTTGGTGATCTGCACCGTTGCCACGGCCTGTTGACGACTCATAGACCCTCCTTCTCGGGGTCGGACCCCGGTGACCGCGTGGGTTTCGACTCGGATCAAAACTTCAGCGTCGCCCAGACCGCGACGAAGTCGGTATCGCCCGCCTCGGGGAGCCCGGAGAAGAAGTCCCCGATGATGAAGTGATCATAGACGACGGACAGTCTCAGATGTCGGTTGACGTAGTAGTTCGCCTGCCAGAACAGCTCGGTGCCGACGAAGCGCCCGCCATCGGGTCCCCCTGCGGTGATGGGAAATCCGCCGGCGTCATAGATGCCATCGTCGCGGCTCTGGCGCCAGTAGAAGATCGGCGAGAAGGTCACGCCGAGCGCGGCGGTGGGGTACCAGTCGAGCTGGGGATGCACAGCGATGATGTTCTGCTGTCCGATGGGCCCCGGCTCGCTGAACAGGTTGCCGCGCGGGAACAGCGTATTGAACGTCCCCATGGTCTGCCCGCCTTCATCGATGGGCGCCGAGTGGTCGCCGCTGAAGATGTCGCCCTTGAGAGCCAGGTGCGGCTTGCCGAACATCGGGGTGAACGCATAGCCGATCTGGCCGGAGACGAACCACGCCGCGATCGTCGCCGGCCCGAACGTCCCGGTCTGCCCGCCACCTTCGAAATCGAAGTCGGCCGCGCCCGAGCGCCCGTAGATGCGCGTGCCGAGCGTGTGTCGCACCTCCGACTCGGTGCCGGCGAAGTAGACGGCCTGCCCGCGGTAGTCGCCGATGTAGTAAAGGTTGGTACCGGTGCGCTCGAAGAACCACGGACCGGCGAGATAGGCGCCCCAGATTTGGTAGTCGGCGGTCGAGTCGTCGAAGCTGAACTCCTCGGTATTCACGAACTGCAGCCAGAAGTTGTCCAGCTCCCAGTCCGCCCAGCGCAGCATGGTCCTGACGCCGTCCCAGCTCAGGCGGACGTTCGGCCCCTCGCGCGGGTTGAGCAGCCGTCCGATGCCGAAGCCGATCTCCTGCCGGCCGCCGCGCACCGTGATCCACCCGGTATCGGCGTAGGGGATCGTGATGTCCGCGTAGGCTTGATGCAGGTCGATCTGGTCGTAGTCCACGGCCGGTCGCGAGCCGTCCTTGCGACCTTCCTGCAGGTTGCTCTTGCCCTGGATGAAGAACCGCACGTAGGGGCCGGTGCGCAAGTCGGCGTGCAGCATGATGCGCTGCAGCCAGAAAGCGTTGGCGCCGGCCATGCTCGGGACGACGCCGAAGTTCTCATTGTACCAGTACTCGAAGCGCTCGCGGATCTCGCCGCCGAGGGTGAGATAGATCTTGCGCTCGCGGTCGAGCGGGATGAGCTTGATGGCGTCGAAGATGTCCTTCTCGCCCGCGACCTCGCTCCAGGCCGGGTCGAAGTCCGCATCCCGATACACTTTGAACACCGGCGGGGCGACGTCCGCCGGTCCCGCCAACGCCCCGTCTGGCTGCTCGCGCGTGAGCTGGTCGGGGATCGGAAACCAGGGATAGGCCAGAAACGGGTGCGCCTCTGGCTGCGGCTCCTCGGCCTCGGCCGAATCGAGGCATGTCAGCGCCACGATCAAGAGCGCCTGTCGCTGGACTGCCCCCTTGGTGACGGGGCACCACTTACGGGCGGGCACCGCGGTGCCCCGCCTGTGAGCGCGAGCGCGCTCGCAGCGCGGCGAGGGCTTCGCCGAGCGAGACGACATCGGCGTACTTCGAGTCCATGTCGAAGAGGTTGGCCTCGTGCGGCCCGGCGGCGCGATCGGCCACAGCCTCGCGCACGACGATGGTGTGAAAGCCGTGCTGGCAGGAGTCGATGACCGAGGCGCGCACGCAGCCCGAGGTCGTGCAGCCGCAGACGACGACCGTGTCGACCGCGGCGGCGGTGAGGGCCGCCGCCAGGGCGGTGCCGAAAAAAGCGCTGGCGCCGCGCTTCGCCCACACGGTCTCGGTCGGGCGGCGCCCGAGGCGCGGATCGAGCTCGACGAACCAGGTGCCCTCCCTCAAGAGCGCGAGCCCGCGCATCTTCTTCAGGAACGGTCCGCCGTCGCCCGCCGCCGCGCCGTACGACACCACCGTGTAGTGGATCGGCGCCCGCCCGGCGCGCGCCGCGGCCAGGAGGCGGCGCGCCGCCTGGATCGCGCCATCCATGCGCGTGCCCAACGGCGATGCCGGATCGGTCATGCCGCGCTGGTAGTCGACCACCAGCAGCGCCGGTCGGGCGCCGAACCCCATGCGCCCGCCGATGCCACGCGAGGCGTAGAAACGCTCGGTCTCCGAGGTCTCAGCGGGCCGCGCGCCGCGCTCACGGGGTTGTGCACCACGCCGGTGTCGCTTCGCGGCTATGGTCATGTTCCTCGGCGGCCTTTCTTCCTGTTGCCGCAGTCCCCGCCCATCCTGCGACGGGCTCAGGAGGAGCGGGGATCGTTACCAACGTGCTCTCATCACGGCCCGCGCGGCCAGAAGGGCTCTTCGACCGGCTGATCGTTGGCGGCCCAGCCGCCGCCGAGGGCGCGGTAGAGGTCGACGACGGCGAGCAGGCGGTCGCGATCGGTGGCGGCCAGCGCCAGCTCGGCCGGGAAGAGTTGCTGCTGGGCTTCGAGGACCTCGAAGTAGGACGACAGGCCGCCGTTGTAGCGCAACAGCGCCAGGCGGACCGATTCGCGCAGCGCCGCCACCTGCTGCTCCTGCTGGGCGCGCACCTCCTCGAGCTTCTGCTGCGCGATCAGCGCGTTCGACACCTCGCTCAAGGCGGTGACCACCGTCTGCTCGTATACCGACTTGGTGGCCTCCCACTCGGCGACCGCGGCGCGGTAGCTCTCGGTCAGCCGGCCGCCCTGAAAAATCGGCCCGAGCACGGAGCCGGCGATGGCCCAGATCGCGCCCGGGGTCTTGACGATATTGTCGATGTCGGAGCTCTGACCGCCGTAGAGCGTCGTCAGACCGATCTGCGGGAAGAAGTTCGCCACGGTGACGCCGACCTGCGCGTTCGCCGCCTGAATCAGGCGCTCGGCCTGCAGGATGTCGGGGCGGCGCTGCAGCAGTTGCGACGGCAGGCCGGGCGGCGTCTGCGGCGGCAAGGCGGTGCGCGTCAGCAGCGGCTCGCGCGGGATCGGTCCGGGGGCGCGGCCGAGCAGCACGCTGATGGCGTTCTCCTGCTGCACGATCTGCTGCTCGGTGGCGGGAATGGTAGCGGCGGCCTGGGCACGCGCCGCGACGGCGCGCTCGACCGACAGCTTCGAGTCGACCCCACCCTCGTAGCGCCGGGTGAAGAGCTGCACGGTGTCGCCGAACGAGGCCGTCGTGTTGCGCGCGATTTCGAGCTCGAGATCGAGCTCTTGCAAGGCGAAGTACGAGGCGGCGACGCCGCTGACCAGGCTGAGCACGACGCCGCGGCGCACGTCCTCGGTGGCCCACAGGGTCGCCTCGGACGCCTCGGTGGCGCGGCGAATCCGGCCCCACACGTCGATCTCCCAGGCCAGGTTGAGAGAGCCGAGGAAGGTATTGAAGGTCCGATTGCTGCCACCGATGGTGTCCCGAGCCCCGGTGGTTGGATCAACCACCTCGAACGGCGGGCCGCCAAACGACTTGCCGCGCTGCGCGGCGCCCTGGTAGCTGGCCTGCGGAAAGATCTCCGAGCGCGTCACGCCGACCAGGTGCTTGGCCTGCTCGACGCGCGCCGCCGCGGTGCGCAGATCGTAGTTGCTCGCGATCGCCGTCTCGATCAACTCGCGCAGCTTGGCGTCCTGGAAGACCTCGAACCAGGCCTGGTCGGCGAACGAGGCCGCCTCGGCGGCTCCCAGCTCGCTGCGGTACTCGGGCGGCATCTCGGGCGCCGGCTTGACGAAGTCGGGGCCGACCGGGCAGCCGGCGAGCAGCAGCGCACACGCCGACAGGCCCAGCGCGCGCTTGGCGTGGGACATCATGGCGCGCCCGCCGGAGCGACCACTGGCGCCGCCTTCTCGCCGCGCTGTGCCCAGCGCTCGACGACGTAGAAGCTCACCGGAATGATGAAGATGGCGATGAGCGAGGCCGCGATCATGCCGCCGATCACCGCCGTGCCGAGCATCTGGCGCGACTGCGCGCCGGCGCCGCTGGCGGTGACCAGCGGCACCACCCCGAGGATGAAGGCGAAGGCGGTCATGAGAATCGGCCGCAGGCGCAGGCGCGCCGCCGCCAGCGCCGCATCGACGATCGACTGGCCGCCTTCGTATTCGTCCTTGGCGAACTCGACGATGAGGATGGCGTTCTTCGCCGCCAGGCCGATCAGCATCACCAGCCCGATCTGGGCGTAGACGTTGTTGTCGAAGGCGCGCAGCCAGAGGGCGAAATAGGCGCCGAACACCGCGATCGGCACGCCGAGGAGGACGCTGAAGGGCAGCGTCCAGCTCTCGTATTGCGCCGCCAGGATGAGAAAAACCATGAGCAGCGAAAAGCCGAAGATCACGCTCGGCGGCACGCCCTGCGCCGCTACTTGCTCCTGATAGGACATGCCCATGTAGTCGAAACCCATCTCGCGCGGCTGGGTCTGCGCGAAGACCTCCTCCAGCGCGGCCATCACCTGACCGGAGCTGACGCCCGGCTTGCCCGAGGCGTTGATCTGCGCGGCGTTGAAGCCGTTGTAGTGCATGAGGAACTCGGGCCCGGTGGTGCTGCGCATGTTGACCACCGCCGACAGCGGCACCGATTCGCCCTTGTCGTTCAGCACGTAGAAGCGGCCGACGTTCTCCGCCGTGGTGCGCGCCGCGCCCTCGGCCTGCACGTAGACCTGCCAGACGAAGCCGAAGCGGTTGAAGTAGTTGACGAAGGCGCCGCCCATGAAGGTCTGCAGCGTCTTGTACACGGCGCTGAGCTGGACCCCCTGCTTGAGCACCTTGTCGCGATCGACCTCGGCGAACACCTGCGGGGTGTTGGGGATGAAGGTCGTCCACACCGAGGCAAACTCGGGGCGCTGGCGCGCCGCGGCGACGAAGGCGGCGGTGTTCTGGGCCAGGAACTCGACGCCCTGACCGGAGCGGTCCTCGAGCATGAAGGTGGCGCCGCCCGAGGTCCCGACCCCGGGGATCGCCGGCGGCGGAAAGGCGAACGCCTGCGCGTCGGGCAACATGTACAGCTTCTGGTTGAGCTCGTGCATGATCACGGCCGCCGTGCGCCCCTGCTGGTCGCGCTCGGCCCACGGCGCCAGGGTGACGAAGTAGAAACCGCTATACGTCGTGTTGACGCCGCTCAAGAGGCTGTAGCCGACGACGGTGTTGAAGGTCTGCACACCGGCGGTGTCCTTGAGGATGGCCTCGATGCGCTTGCAGACCTCGTCGGTGCGCTGCAGCGAGGCGGCGTCGGGCAGCTGCACATTCATGTAGAAGTAGCCCTGGTCCTCGTCGGGCAGAAAGCTCGACGGCAGGCGCGAGCCGAGCAGACCGGAGAGCACCGCGAGCCCGCCGAGTGCCAGCATGGCCAGGCTGGCCTTGCGGATCAGGTGGTGGCAGCCGCTGACGTAGTGGTCGGTGGCGCGCCCGAAGACGCGGTTGAACCAGCGGAAGAAGACGCCGAGCGGGCCGCGCGTGTCTTTCTTCGGGCGCAGCAGCAAGGCGGCCAGCGCCGGGCTGAGCGACAGCGCGTTGAAGGCGGAGATGATCACCGAGACGGCGATGGTGACCGCGAACTGCTGGTAGAGGCGCCCGGTGATGCCGGGGATGAACGCCGTCGGCACGAACACCGCCGACAGGATGAGGGCGATCGCCACCACCGGCCCCGACACCTGTTCCATGGCCTTGAAAGCGGCGTCGCGCGGCGACAGCCCGTGCTCGATGTGGTGCTCGACCGCCTCGACCACGACGATGGCATCGTCGACCACGATGCCAATCGCCAGCACGAGCCCGAACAGCGACAGGGTGTTGATGGAGAAGCCGAGCAGCGGAAAGATGGCGAAGGTGCCGACCAGTGACACCGGCACGGCGAGCAGCGGGATGAGGGTGGCGCGGAAGCCCTGCAAGAAGATGAAGACGACGATGATGACCAGGACGAGGGCCTCGAACAGCGTCTTGACGATCTCCTTGATGCCCTCGCGGACGGCCAGCGTGGTGTCGAGCGAGACGACGTAGTCGAGATCGTCGGGGAAGCGCTGCTTCGCTTCCTCCATCAACGCCATGGCCTGATTCATGGTGTCGATGGCGTTCGAATCGGGCAGTTGGTACACGGCGATGATCGCCGCCGGCGCGCCGTTGAGCCGGCCGCGCATGGCGTAGGTCTGGGCGCCGAGCTCGATGCGGGCCACGTCGCGCATGCGCACCACCGAGCCGTCGACGTTGGCGCGCACGACCACGTCGCCGAACTCCGCCTCGGTGGTCAGGCGCCCTTGGGCGCGCACGCTGTAGGTGAACTGCTGCCCGGGCGGCACCGGCTCGCCGCCCACCTGCCCGGCCGGATTCACCGTGTTCTGCTTCTGCAGGGCGTCGAGGATCTCGCTCACCGTGATGCCGAGCTTGGAGAGGGTGTCGGGATCGACCCAGAAGCGCATGGCGTAGTTGCCGGCGCCGAAGATGGTCACCTGGCCGACGCCAGGGACCCGCGACATCGGGTTGTTGATGTTGATGAAGGCGTAGTTGGTCAGGAACAGCGCGTCGTAGGTGCCCTTGGGCGAGTAGAGCGAGAACAGCGCCAGCGGGCTGGTGGTCGATTTCTTGATGGTCACGCCGTACTGCTGGACGTCGAACGGCAGCTGCGATTGGGCCTGCGAGTACCGCATCTGCACCAGGATCTGGTCGGTATTCGGATCGGTGGTGACGTCGAAGTCCACCTTCAGCGTCATCGCGCCGTTGCTGGCGTTGTAGGAGTACATGTAGATCATGTTGTCCACGCCCTGCATCTGCTGCTCGATCGGCGTGGCCACCGAATCCGCCACCGTCTTGGCGTCGGCCCCGACGTAGGTCGCCTGCAACTGGATCTCCGGCGGCGCGATGTTGGGGAACAGGGCAATCGGCAGCTGCACCATGGAGACGATCCCCACGATCACCATGATGATCGCGATGACCATGGCCACGATGGGCCGGTTGATGAAGAATCTCGCCATGCGCGGCAGGCTCGCGACGGCTCAGAACGGCGCCGGGGTGATGGTCGCCACCGGGGTGGGCGCCAGGTAGGGTTTGGCGACCACGGTCATGCCGCCGCGGATCTTCTGCAGGCCCTGGACGACCACGCGCTCGCCGGCCTTGACGCCGTCGAGAAGTACCCAGTTGGGGCCGTCGCGCGGACCGGTGCTGACGTTGCGCATCTCCACCTTGTCCTCCGCCGTGACGACGGCGACCTGCATCGTCCCCTGCATGTCCTGCACCGCCACTTGGGGGACGACCAGGGCCTTGGGGAGGTTGTCGACGACGGCGCGCACCTTGGCGTAGCCGCCGGGGCGGAGGACGTTCTTCGGGTTCGGGAACAGCCCTTCGATCAGGATCGTCCCGGTGCGCGGATCGACCTCGCGGCCGATCACCGACACCGTGCCGCGCTGTGGAAACACGGTGCCGTCCGCCAAGATGAGCTCGAGCGCACCGGGGCCCGACGCGGGCGTGTTCTCGCGCTCCAACTGGGCGCGCGCATAGCGCAGGTACCCCTGTTCGGCGACCGGAAAGGCGACCTTGATCGGGTCGAGCTGCGACACCGTGGTCATCTCCGTCGTCGGAGTCACCAGGTTGCCGATCTGCGAAATGGCGATGCCGGCGACCCCGGTGATCGGCGAGGTCACCTTGGTCCACCCGAGGTTCAAGCGCGCCTGCTCGACGGCGGCGCGGGCGGCGTCGACCGCCGCCTTGTTGGCCTCGTTGGCCTGCACGGCGTTGTCGAGCTCCTGCTGGCTGATCGCGCCCTCCTTGGCCAACGGCGTGTAGCGCGCCACGTCGAGCTCGGTCTTGCCGAGCGCCGCCTGGGCCTTGGCCAAGTTCCCGCTGGCCTGATCGAGCGCGGCCTGAAACTCCCGCGGGTCGATCTGGAACAGCAGGTCGCCGGCTTGGACGACCGCGCCTTCCTGGTAGTTCTTGCTTAGGACGTATCCCTGCACCTGCGGGCGGATCGTGGCGTTGATGACGCCGGTCAACGTCCCGATCCACTGGTTGTAAACCGGCACGTCGCGCGGCTCGACCGCCTGCACGAGGACCTCGGGCGGCGGCGGCGGCGGCGGGGGGCCGGATTCGCATGCGCCGAGCACGGTGAGCACGAACGCAGCGGCCCGCAGGCGTCCGCCGCGCAGCGAACGGCGGCTCATTCCCCCTCCTCGTTACACATTACCAACTGGTGAGCGTCAGCGGCTAATGGCGAGAACGGTCCAACGTGTCAACCAGCGGCGTGGACGAGGCGCGCCCGGGTTTCGACGCGCGCCGCCACAATGCTACCACCGGTCCCATGGTGGCAGCCGCGGTCCTCGAGGTGCGGGACGCCCACAAGCGCTTCGGGCCGACGGTGGCACTCGACGGGATCCATCTGTGCGTGCGCCGCGGCGAGTGGGTGGGACTGCTGGGTCCGAACGGCGCCGGCAAGACGACGCTGGTACGCGCCATCGCCGGGCGGGTGCGCCTGGACGCCGGCGGCGTCACGCTGGCAGGCGATCCATCGCCCCGCCCGCACGGTGGGCGCCCGTTCGGCCTGGTGCCACAGGAAAACGCGCTCTATCCGTTCCTCACCGCGCGCGAGAACCTGGAGGTGTTCGGCCGGCTCCACGGACTGCGCGCGGCGGCCCTGCGCGAGCGCGCCGACTGGGCCCTCGATTGGACCGGGCTCGCCGAGCGCGCCGGCGAGCGCACGGCCGGCTTCTCCGGCGGGATGAAGCGGCGGCTGAATCTCGCCTGTGCCGTGCTGCATCAGCCGGGGCTGGTGCTCCTCGATGAGCCGACGACCGGCGTCGACCCGCAAAGTCGCGAGCGCATCTTCGCCATGCTGCGCGAGTTGCGCCGGTCGGGGACGTCGCTCCTGCACACCACGCACCAGCTGAGCGAGGCGGAAGGCCTCTGCGAGCGTGTCGTCATCATCGATCGCGGCCGCACCGTCGCCGAGGGAACGCCGGGCGAGCTGGTCGAGCGGACCCTGGGCCACGCGCGCGAGGTGGTGATCACCGTCGACCGGACACCGGACGCCGCGTCGCTGCCCGCCGCTGTCGACACGCGGGGGCGGGTCCTGCACGTCGGTATCGACGATCTGAGCGCCGAGCTGCCGGCGCTGCTCGGCCTGCTGCGCGCGGCGGGATGCGGGATCGAGGACGTGCGGGTCGTGCGGCCCGATCTGCACGCCGTCTTTCTCCACCTGACCGGTCGCGAGCTGCGCGAATGATCGGCGCGGTGGTCCGCATCTCGTGGCTGGCCCTGGTGCGGGATCGCTACGCGCTCGTGCTCAGCTTCGTCGTCCCCGTGATCTTCTTCTCGATCTTGGCGCTGATCTTCGGCGGCTCGAGCGGCGGCGCGCTGCCGACGGTCCGGGTGGTCATCGTTGACGAGGATCGCACGCCGGAAAGCGGGCTCCTCGTCCAGGCGCTGGAGAACGAACCGAGTCTCGCCGTCGAGCCCCTGCCGCCCGATGCCGGTGCGCCGAGTCGCGAGGCGGCGCGGCGCCTGGTGCAGCGCGGCGACCTCCCGGTGGCAATCGTCATACCCGCCGGCTTCGGCGAGCGCGTGGCGCGCTTTCCCGCCCGGGCGCTCAGCGTCGAGCTGCTGAGCGATCGCACGGCCGATCCGGTGGCGCATCACCTGGCCGCCGGACTGCTGCACCGGGCGATGATCTTCGCCGCGCCGGAGCGGTTGTTGCGCGGGGTCGCCGCCTGGATCGAGGGCGAGGCCGGTGCGCTCACGCCGGCGCAGCGCGCGCTCGTCGAAGACGTCGCCCGCGCTCTCGGCGCGCCGCGCGGCGAGGCGGCGGCGCCCGGCGCCGCGCCGTTCGAGGTCGTGGCCACCGACGTGCACGCCGCGAGCGGCCACCACGGCAAGAACGTCGTGGCGTATTTCGCCGCCGGCATCGGCGTCATGTTCCTGCTGTTCACCATGACCACGGCGATGCGCGGGCTCATCGCCGAGGAGGAAACTGGCACCCTCGAACGTCTGCTCAGCACCGAGCTGACCATGGGGCGGCTGCTGCTGGCGCGCTGGCTGTTCGCCACGGCGCTCGGCAGCGCCCAGCTCTCGGTGATGTTCCTCTGGGCCTGGGCGGTGTTCGGGGTGGACGTCTTCGGCCAGAGCCGCTTGCCGGGCCTGGTGCTCATGACCGTGGCGGCTGCGGCCGCCGCCGCGAGCTTCGGGCTCGTACTCGGTACGGCGTGCCGGACGCAGGCGCAGCTGCAGGGGCTGGCCACGGTCGTCATTCTGCTCATGTCCGCCCTCGGCGGCAGCATGGTGCCGCGCTACCTCATGCCCGAAGCGATGCAACGCCTCGGGCTGGTGACGTTCAATGCCTGGGCAGTGATGGGCTATGAAAAGGTCTTCTGGCGCGACGCCCCGGCGGTAGCGCTGTGGCCGCAGGTCTGCGTGCTCGCCGGCATGACCGCGGTGGGTCTCGTCGTCGCCCGCCGACTGGCGCGACGCTGGGAATCCGCCTGACAGAACGACGGCGCTTCGCGCTGGCAGCGCGGTCAGAGCGATCGGCTGGCGCTTCCGTCACCGCGCCCGGCCCGCTAGGGTTCAGCGCATGCGGGCGCTCGTCATCGGCAGTGGATTCGGCGGCTTGGCGGCCGCGGTCCGCCTGGCGGTGAAGGGCTACGCCGTGACGATCGTCGAGAAGCGCGATCGCCCCGGCGGGCGGGCCAGCGCGTTCGAGCAGGACGGCTTCACCTTCGACGCCGGACCGACCATCATCACGGCACCCTACCTGCTCGACGAGCTCTTCGCCCTGGCAGGGCGGCGGCTCGCCGACTACGTGCGCCTGTTCCCGGTCGAGCCGTTCTACCGGATTCGCTTCGACGACGGCACGGTGTTCACCTACTCGGGCGATCCCGCGCGCATGCGCGCCGAGGTGCGGAAGATCAGTCCCGACGACGTGACCGGGTATGAGACCTTCATGGCGCGCAGCCGGCAGATCTTCGAAAAGGGATACCTCGAGCTCGGTCACGTGCCCTTCCTGACGCCGTGGTCGATGATCCGCGCCGTGCCGAGCTTGATCCGGCTCGAATGCTACCGCAGTGTGCTGGGCTTGGTGCGCCGCCACATCCGCAGCGCCAAGCTGCGCCAGGTGTTCTCTTTCCATCCGTTGTTGATCGGCGGCGACCCGCAACACGCGCCCGCCATCTACGCGCTCATCTGTCACCTCGAGCGCACCTGGGGCGTCCACTTCGCGGCGGGCGGGATGGGCGCCGTCGTGCGGGCGTTGGTGCGGCTGCTGGACGAACTCGGCGCCGAGCTCCGCTTCGAGGCCCCGGTCGAAGCGATCACCGTCGAGGCGGGGCGGGCGCGTGGACTGCGCCTCGCCAGCGGTGAGCAGCTCGCCGGCGATCTCGTAGTCTGCAACGCCGACGTGAGCTGGACGTATCAGCATCTCATCGATCGCCGCCATCGCCCACACAACGGCGATCGCAAGCTGCGGCACCGGCGCTACAGCATGAGCCTCTTCCTCGTCTACTTCGGCACCGACCGGACCTATCCCGACCTGACCCACCACACCATCGTCCTCGGGCCGCGTTACGAGGGCTTGCTGGACGACATCTTCCGCCATCGCCGGCTCGCCGACGACATGAGCCTGTACCTGCACGCGCCGACGCGCTCGGATCCCGCGCTGGCGCCGCCGGGTTGCGAGGCGTTCTACGTCTTGTCTCCCGTACCCAACCTGAGTGCCGATCTCGATTGGCCGACGCTCAAGCAACGCTACCGCGACGCGATCTACGACCGCCTCGAACAGACCTGCCTGCCGGATTTGCGCCGGCATTTGGTCACCGAGCGCCTGTTCACGCCGGACGACTTTCGCAGCGAGCTGTGGAGCTACCTCGGCGCCGCATTCAGCTTCGAGCCCACCCTCATGCAAAGCGCCTACTTTCGCGCCCACAACGCCTGCCCCGACGTCGCCAACCTGTACTTCGTCGGCGCCGGGACGCACCCGGGCGCGGGCGTACCGGGCGTGTTGTCGAGCGCCCGCGTGACCGATTCCCTCATCCCCCCGGCCGCGCCCGCCTCGCCGCGGCTCGCCGAGCTTCGTGCCGCAGCCGGCTAAAACCGCAGCGGCCGACCTGGCCGCCTGTCTGGCGGCGATCCGCCGCCACTCGCGCAGCTTTTCTGCCGCCTCGCGGCTGCTCCCGCAGGCAGTGCGGGACGCGGCCGTGGCGACCTACGCCTTTTGCCGCGCCGCCGACGACGCCGTCGACGCACCGGGCAGCCCTGCCGCCGCCCACGCCCGCCACGCCGCCACCCGCCGGCAGCTCGATCGCATCTACCGCGGCGAGCCGGTGGAGAGCGCCTCGGGACGCGCCTTTGCGCGCGTCGTCGCGGCAGCCCGCATCCCGCGTCAGGAGCCTGAGGCGTTGCTGGACGGCATGGCCCAGGACCTCGGCGCCGTGCGCATCGCCGACGAGGAGGCACTGCTGCTGTACTGCTACCGGGCGGCCGGCGTGGTCGGCCGCATGATGAGCCGCATCATGGGCTGCGGCGACGCCGAGGCCCTGGGCCGCGCCGTGCACCTCGGCATCGCCATGCAGCTCACCAACATCGCCCGCGACGTGGGTGAGGATGCCCGGCGCGACCGGGTCTACCTGCCGGCCGCCTGGCTGGTCGAGGCCGGCGGCGCGGCGATCGACCCGCCGCCGGAGCGGCCGTCAGTCCCGGTGCGGCGCGCGACGCACCGCATCCTCGAGCTCGCCGAGCGCTACTACGCCAGCGGCATCGCCGGCATCGGCTTGCTGCCGCGACGTTGCCGGCCGGCGATCCTCTCGGCCGCGCTGCTCTACCGAGCCATCGGCCGGCGGGTCGCGGCGCGCGATGGCGACGGAGTGACGGCGCGCGCTCGCGTGAGTCTGCCGCACCGGGCGGCTCTCATCGCCACCGCCGTGGCGCGCTGCGCCCTCGATCCACGGCTGCGCCCGGGCGCGGCGAAACCGGACGTGTCGGCGTTGCACGCGCCGCTCGAGCGGGCGGGGATCCGCCTGTGAGCGCCGCCTGGCGCGCGCTGGTGATGACCGCGGCCGCGGTGCTCGCCGTTGGCGCGGCGGCCGATGTGGACCCCCTGGCCGGCGTCGTGTTGCCGGACGGCTCCGGCAGATCATGGCACCTCGACGAGCTTCGCGGCGGGCCCGTTCTGCTCCTCATCGCCGACCGCCAAGGCTTCGAACAGGCCACCGACTGGGGGACGCGCCTGGCGGCGCAGGCTGGACGACTCGCTCCCTGGCGCGCCGAGGACAAGGTGGCGTGGCTGGTGATCGTCGACCTCCTGCGCGTGCCGGATTTCGCTCGCGACGCCGCCCGCGCGCGGGTTCGCGAACTGGAAGCGGAGCGCGCCGCTGGGGGACGGGGCCAGGGCTCACCGCTCCTGCTCGATTGGAGCGGTTCGCTCGGCGCCCGATTCGGCGCCGGGCGCGCGGAAGCCCTGCTGGTGCTGCTGTCGGCGGAGCGTCGCGTTCTCATCCAGATGCGCGGCGCGCCGACCGACGCGGCGGTCGCCTCCGTGCTCGAGGCGATCGCCGGAGCCGCCCCTCACCCGGTACCGTGATCGTCGCGGCGCAAGGTCCGGAAGATGAGGTCGCAGATCGACAAGGTGGCGCTGTAATTGCAGTCGCGCCAGACGTGGTGCGCCTCGTGCACGCGCGGCGTCACGTACCAATTGAGCACCGGCACCCGCTGCCACCAGCCGGGGAAGATCTCGTAGCCGCAGTGCGCCAACAGAATGCTGCCGGATAGGCACACGCTGACGACGGTGAGCGAAGCGAGGTGGATCGGCAGCAGCCACATCGCCACCGGCATGAAGCCGATGATGAGTAGCGCTTCCAGCGGATGAAAGGCCAGCGCGGTCAGGACCGTCGGAGCGCTGGAGCGATGGTGGACGGCGTGGATGCGACGATAGAGCAGGCGGGTGTGCAGCAACCGGTGCAGACCATAGAAATACGCGTCGAAGAGCAGGATGTAGGCGAACAGCTCGAAGGCGAGCGTGCGGCCGCTCGGCCATCCCATGGCGAGCGGGATCGCCCCGGTCAGAACCAGGAGCGTCGTCGGCACCCCGATCAGCGTGCCGACGACCAGCGTAGCGATCGAGGCTCGCAGGTCCTGGCGCACGGCGCTCGGCTTCCGCCGACCCGGCTGGAGCTGGCGCGACATCACATTCGTGAGCTACGGCTAGCACCGGTTCCGGGGAACGCAAAGCCCTGGTCTGCTCTCGCAATCCGGGTATTGTGTCAGCCTCGACCCTGATTGAAGACATCACCACCGTTATCACTGACGCGAGACAGCCATGAAGCATGCCGACAGTCGCCGTGACGATGCTCTCCCCGGATCCACCGACGACGCGTTCGAGAAACCGACTGGCGAGTTCGAGTCCATCTGGCCGAGGCGGTTCGACCTCGGCGCGCTGCAGGCGGTGCTCGGCGAGGAGGCCGATCAGATCCTGTGCGAAATGCTCGCCACCCGGGTGAACGCACCGATCTGGAGCCTCGTCGATCGCGGCGGCAAGCGTTGGCGGCCCGCCATCTCCCGCCTCGCCTTTCTGGTCAGCGGGGGGGTTCCGCCGCCTCCGCAGCCGATCTGCGAGGTCGCCGAGCTCTTGCACACCGGCAGCCTCGTCATCGACGATATCCAGGATGGCGCCGCGGAGCGCCGCGGCGGTCCGGCCGCGCACGCGGTCGTCGGCACGCCGGCGGCGCTCAACGCGGCGAACACGGCGTACTTCCGGGCTCTCGACGCGCTCCGCCGCGCCCTGCCCGACGCGCTGCGGCTGCGCGCGCTCGACATGCTGGCGGAGGAGCTCTTCACGGCCCACCTCGGTCAGGCGCTCGACCTCGCGCTGGCGCCGCAACTGCGATACCGAGCGATCCGCACCTCGCACTACTTCGCGCTCGCCCGCGCCAAGACCGGCGCGCTCGTACGGATCGCCGCGCGCCTGGGGGCCATCGCGGCCAACGCCGACCCGGCGGATGAAGCCGCGCTCGCCAACTGGGCGAGCGAGCTCGGCATCGCCTACCAGATCAACAACGACCTCGACGATCTCGCCGCCGGCATGACCGATGTCGCGGCCTGCCGGCCGACGTATCCGATCCTGCTGATCCTCGAGCAGGGCGGCACCGCCGCCGCGGCGTTGCGCGGCCGCCTGGGCGCGGCGGCGCTCACCGACGCGGACCGCAGCGAGCTGCGAGCCCTGTTCGCGCGCGAGCGGGTCGCGGAACGGGCGCGCGCCGTCGCCGGCTTCGCCGCCGGGCGCGCGCTGGCTGCGATCCGGCACTTGTGCGCGGCCGACACTCGCGCCGCCTTCGAACGGATCACCCAGGATCTCACCGGCGGCCCCGGGCCCGGCTGAGAGAACGCGGGGCATGCTGGACGAGTACCTGCTGTTCAATCTCGTCGTGATCGTCGGCCCGCTCGCCGCCGCACGATACCCGCCGACCTCTTTCGCTCGGCGGTGGCTTCCGGCACTCCTCTCGGCGATCGCCGTCGCGGTGCCGTTCCTGGCATGGGATGCACTGGTCACCGGCCGACACTGGCGCTTCAACGACGCCTACGTCGGCTCGGCCCGCCCGCTCGGTCTGCCGTTGGGCGAATGGGCGTTCTTCCTGACCGTCCCACTGGCCTGCACGTACACCTGGGAGATGCTCAGCGGCGGCCACGATCCGGCGCCGGTGCGCCGTGTCGCCGCCCTGGCGACCGTGGCGGCAGGCTTACTGGTGGCGGGTGCGGCGGCGTGGCTGCGCGGGCTCGAGTACACGGGCGTCGCCTGCGGCGCCCTGGCAGGCGCCATCGCGCTCGATCTCACCACCGGCGGTGCCGTGTTGCGACACCGGCGCTTCGTCCTCTTCGCCGCGCTGGTCATCGGCTTCACCGCGCTCTTCAACGGCTATCTCACCGCGCGCCCGCTGGTGCTCTACGATGCGCGCTACCAGCTCGATCTGCGCATCGGCACGATCCCGATCGAAGACTTCGTCTACGGTTTGGCGCTCGTCGTCGCCAACCTGACGGTGTTCGAGCACCTGCGCGATCGCATGCACGCGCCGCGCGCGCCGCGCGGCGATACCGCGTTCCGCCGCCTGGTGCGCTGGCGGTTGGGCGGCTACCGGCAACAGGTCAACGCCGTGCCGCCCGGGGCGGCGCCGCGCGTCGCGGCCACGCGCCGGGTCGCGGTGGTGGGCGGCGGTCTCGCCGGTCTGCGAGCCGCCACGCTGCTCGGCGAGCGGGGGTTTTCCGTCGACCTCTTCGAGAAGGCGGGGCACCTCGGCGGCAAGGTCGGGGCGTGGCCACATCGGCTGGCTGACGGGACGACGGTCGAGGTCGAGCACGGCTTTCACGCTTTCTTTCGCCACTACTACAACCTGCGCGGCTTCCTGGACGAAGTCGGCGCCGCCGCCGCCCTGCGTCCGATCGACGACTACCGCATTCTCGCCCCGGGTGGAGTCTCGCACGGATTCCGAGATCTCGACACCACGCCGGTGCTCAACATCCTGGCCATGATGCGAACCCCGATGCTGCGGCCTCGCGACCTGCTCGCGCGCCCGCGACTGGCGCGGCTCGTCACCCTGTTGGCCTACGACCCCGAGCGCACCTTCGCACGCTGGGACGACGTGTCATTCGACACCTTCGCCGACCAGGCCGGTCTGCCGCCAGCGTTGCGGATGGTGTTCACCACCTTCGCGCGTGCCTTCTTCGCCACGCCGGATCGCATGTCGGCGGCCGAGGTCATCAAGAGCTTCCACTTCTTCTACCTCTCCCACGATTGCGGGCTGCTCTACGATTACCCCTCCGACACCTATGGGCGTTCGGTGCTCGCACCCATGCAGGCGCGCCTCGACGCACTCGGCGTGACCGTTCGACTCGGCGCCGAGGTGGGCGCCATCGGCGCCGACGGCGAGGCGTTTCGAATCCTGGACGGAGTTTTCGACTACCTCGTGCTCGCCCCCGATGTGGTTGGTGCACGGGCGATCGCGACGGCGTCGCCCGATCTGCATCGACTCGCGCCTCTCGCCATGGCGAAGCTGGGCACCCTCGAGCCGGCGCAGGCCAACGCCGTGCTCCGCCTGTGGATCGATCAGCCGTCGGGCTGGGACCTCCCGGGCTTTGTCATCACCGCCGAACGGACGTTGCTCGATTCCGTGACCTTTTTCCACCGCGTCGAAGAGACCTCGGCGCGATGGGCCGCGCGAACCGGGGGCAGCGTCCTCGAGCTGCACTGCTACGCGGTGCCGGATGCCGTCGCGGAATCGCAGATCGCGGCGATCCTGAAAGAGGAGCTGTGGGCTCAGTTTCCGGCCTTGCGCGCCAGCCGCATCCTCGCCGAGCACCTGCAGGTGAATCGCAACTTCACGGCCTTCCACACCGGCATGCACGCGCGCCGGCCGGGGGTAGAAACCGAGCATCCCCGGCTCGTCTTGGCCGGAGATTGGGTCGCATTGTCCGTACCCGCCATGCTGATGGAGGCCGCGGCGACCTCGGGACTCGAGGCGGCCAACGCAATCTTGCGCCGCGAAGGTGTCCGCGAGGCCCCGGTGTATTCGGTACCGCGGCGCGGCCTGCTGGCGCGGTGATCTCCGCCTTCGCTCGGAGGGCGTTGACACGGCGGGCCGATGGCCACAAGCTGCGCCACGGAGTTCAGTGCACAGGACGGACGACGGATCAACCATGGACACCTTCGATCAGATGGAAGCTTCCCTGCTCCTCTGCCCCACCTGCCGGCGGGCGACGCCGGTGCGCAAGCGCCTGCTGCTGGTGCTGCCGGAGGGAGAGAAATTCGACTACGTCTGCACCCAGTGTGGCACCATCTCCGGCGACAAACTGGAGAAGCCGGCGCCACTGCCGCCGCCGCAGATGCGGGCGCGGCCGCTGCCGTTGCGCGCCCTGGCGCCCCCGCGCCGCCGATGATCTCTCGGCCAATGGGCGGGCGACCCGGGGCCACCGGATTCATCGCCCTCGCACTGGCGATCTGCCTGCTGCCGCGGCCCTCCGGCGCCTCGACGTGGGCGATCGACCCGCAGGCGACGCGGGTGGAGTTCCGCATCGGTCACCTGCTGGTGTCGAGCGTCAGCGGGCAGCTGCGCGGGGTGGCTGGCAACGCCGTATTCGACGAGGCCGACCTGCGCGACGCCGGCGCGGCCGTGCGCATCGATGCCGCCACCATCGACACCGGCAACGCCGAACGCGACGAGCACCTGCGCAGTGCCGATTTTCTCGACGTCGCCACCTATCCCGACATCCGCTTCGCCGCCACGCGCGTCGAGGCGCTGGGGGCGAACCGTTATCGGGTCAGTGGCGATCTGACCCTGCACGGCGTCACCCGGCCGCTGCAGCTCGAGGTCAGACGCGACACCTCGGCGGCGGACGCCATGACCATCAGCGGCAATGCCGAGCTCAGCCGTTCCGACTTCGGCATCGATTACGGTCGCCTGATGATCGGCGACGACATCGACGTGACGATCACCGTCCGCCTGGTCCGTCAGCCGGCGGCGGAGTGAGATCCGTCCGCCTCTGCTCTGTGTTCATCGGCGGGGAGGAGATTTGGGCTCTGTGTTCATCTGTGGCCGTCCGGCTAACCTTGATCGGACAAGAGACATTCAACGCAGAGGCGTGGAGGCCGCAGAGAACACGGAGCGCGAGGGTCGAGCAGGATGCTGAGAACCCGCCGCTCACCCTTCGACGGGCTCAGGGTGAGCGGCGGGTTCTCAGCATCCTCCAGGGGGAGTGAACCCCGAACCCAATCCACGATGACGATGAGTCAGCGCTCGAACTCAGGCACGCTGCCTCTGGGTCCTCTGGGTACTCTGGGTCTCTGCGTTGAGGTCTTGGTCAGATCAAGGCTCATTCAACATCGCCGGCACGGTCGCCCAGTCGTCCGGGTCGTGGCCGAAGATCAAGCGCGCGCCCGCGGCGCGCAGGGCGCGCAGGCGCAGGAGCGAGCGGCGCATCTCCTCGGCATCGTCCGCGAGCGGCGGTAAGTGCAGCGCCTCGAGAGTGCGGCGCAGGTAGCACGCGTCGGCCGTGAGCACGACCTCGCCGCCGGCCAAGCGCAGGCGCAGGGACTGATGGCCGCGCGTGTGGCCGTAGGTCGGCAGGCAAACGACGCGGCCGTCGCCGAACAGGTCGTGCTCGCCGTCGATGAGGACGAGGTCGTGACCGAGCCCGTAGTCGCGCGGGTTGTAGGCCCCGGTGGCGATCTGTTCCGCCGCTTGTCCCGCGTCCCACTCGCGCCGCTGCACGACCAGGCGCGCGTTCGGCACCTGCGCGTTGCCCCCGGTGTGGTCGAAGTGCAGGTGCGAATTGACCAGGAACTGCACCCGCTCCGGGTCGACCCCGATGGCGCGCAAGCGCGCCGACACTTCCTCGCCCGACTGGAACTGGACGGAGAAGACCCGCGCCAGATTGCCCAGCCGCCCCGCCGCGTCGTCCTGCATCTGCACGTGCAGGCCGCTGTCGAACAACGCCACGCCCAGCGGGTGCTCGATGAGAAAGCACGGCACCGGAATGCGAATGCGCCCCGACTCTCCCGCCAGGAAGACGCTGAGCGGGCCTTCGAGCCAGCCGCAGGTGAAGGCGTGCAGACGCATCCGCGCGCTCACTTGCCTGCGGCTGCCCGCGGCGCGGTTCGCTGGCCGGCGACGGCGCAGACGGTTGGGCGCGGGCTCCATCCCGTGCCACACGACCCGCTGCTGTTCCGTGTGAGTCCGCAAGACGGCATGTGCACACCCCCCATCAAGGTTCGATCAACACTTTCAGCGTCTCGGGCCGGCCGGCGAGCGTGAACGCCTCCACCGCGTCGGCCAGCGGACGCCGAGCGCTGACGAGCGGTGCGACGTCGACGTCCCCCGCGGCGAGGGCGCGCAGCGCCGGCGCGAAGGGGCCGCAACGCGAGCCGACGACGGTGAGCTCGTGGATCACCACTGGCGCGAGGTTGAGCGGCGCGCCGTGTGCCACGGTGCTCTTCAACACCAGCGTGCCGCGCGGTCGCGTGGCCGCCACCGCCAGCTCGAAGCCCTGCGCGGTGCCGGTCGCCTCGACCACCAGGTCGACCGGCTCGCGCCGCCACGTCTCCAGCCGTGCCGTGGCGATGCCGCGCCGCGCGAGAATTGCCAGCTTGTCATCGTGCTTGCCGACGGCCAGCACACGCGCCCCCGCCAGCGCCAGCACCTGCGCGGCCAGGAGGCCGAGCTTGCCATCGCCGAGGACGACGCACTCCATGGCGGCACTGACGGGCACCTGCTCGACGACCTCGCAGGCCGCCGCCAGCGGCTCGCAGAACACCGCCGCCTCGTCCGCCACCGCGTCCGGCACCGCGTGCAGGTTGGCGATCGGCACGGCGACGAAGTCGGCGAGACACCCGTCCGCCGCCTGGATGCCCATCACCCGCCGCTGCGGGCAATGGCGGGGCAGCCCGGCAGCGCAGACCGCGCAGCGCCGGCAGGCGAAATTGATCTCCCCCACCACGCGCTGCCCGCGCCACGGCGGCGGCCCGTCCTCCACGACGCCGACGAACTCGTGTCCGAGGACGCCGCGAAATCCCATGTAGCCTTTGACCAACTCGAGGTCGGTGTTGCACACCCCCGCCAGCGTGACGCGCACCGACGCCGTGTCCGCGTCGGCACCCGGTCGTGGGCGTTCGGCGACGCGCAACGCGGATCCATCCCACTCGAGAGCGCGCATGCCGCGGTCAGACTACGCAGCCTCGACCCGTTCGAGCAACCGCCGGCAGCAACACCATTCCGGATCGGCGACGAAGAGATGAAAAACGATCATGCCGAAGCTGAGATCGGCGAAGTCGATAAGGGCCATGAGGGAGAGGTGCATGCCGAGTAGCGCGCCCCACAGCCAGGGGCGCAGTCGGGGCACCAGCGCCAAGGGAAGAAAGAACAGCTCGAGGGCCAGCGCGCCGTAGCTCAGCCCGCCCAACACCGGTGCGGGAAGTGCGAGGAGCGTCTCGCGCAGAAACCCCGGCCGCGCCAGGGGGCTGTCGAGCACGCGCACAACCGCCGTGCCGTCGAGCCACGACGGACTGTCCAACTTCATGTAGCCGCTGAAACTGTACCCGGCCGCCAGCAGCAGCCAGGCCGCCGTCTGCAGCGGGCGCGACAATCGCCACCCCGTCACTGGCTCGGGCCGCCATAGGCCGACGCCCATGGGGAGTGGTTGCAAAGCCGCATGGGCGAGGAGCAACCAACCGATGTACGGCAACGACGGATTGGCGATCAGGGGGTTGCGCCCGTACAGGCAGGCGAGGACGTAGAACATGAAGACCGCGCAGGCGCGATCCGCGGCGCCGATGGCCAACAGGGCCGCGGCACCCGCCGCCGCCGCGACAAGAGCCGTGGTGACGAGTGGCCCATCGGCGACGGCGAGGAGGTTCGGAAAGAGCCCGATGAGCGGGCTCAGATGGGGGTCGGGCAAGACGCCGCGCGACGAGAACAACTCCGGCGCCCAGGGGGCGAGCGAGGCGAAATGCACGAACAGGTAGGCGCCGAGGATGAGGCGGAACCGGCCGTAGAGCCTGCCGCTCCACGACGCCGTGGAGGGGAGCAGGTCGGTCCAGCTCATCGGCAATCCGGCGCGAAGACGTGCGGCAGCGCCGCGAGCGCCGCCGGCCGCAGCGGCTCGAGGCGGACGCGGACCGCCGTCATGCGGCCCGGATCGAATCCCAGCTCACGCAGAATCGGCGCCTCGCCGCAGAGCGCGGAGCGCAAGACCGATTGGAACATCGCGGCGGTGCGCGGATTGCTCGCCATGACCGGACCGAACGCCAGCACGGCGCCGTAGGCGTTGCGCCGATTGTAGGGGCCGGTCAGCCGCGCGTAGATCTCGGGCGTGATCTGCCGCGTGCGCGGCGTCCCGTCCGGCGCTGTCCAGTCGAGATAGAACGCCGTCGAATAGGTTTCCAACCCCTGCACGGCGGAAAAGACCTTCGGCGCCGGCGAGGCGTTGGTCGCCGCGGCGAGCGCGCGCAACGCCGGCAGATCGGCGAGCTGCGCGACCATCTGAGCGAGCCCGAGCGCGAGCAGCGCGGCGGCGATCAACACCTCGCGCGTCACCTCGCCGCCTCGCCCCTCACTTCGCGACCGATCAGCATGGCGCCGAATCGGCGCGCCGCGCCGCCGCCGAGCCCACACGTGCCACTCCACGCGGCTGGATTGCGAAACGTTCCGAAGAGCATGTCGAAGATCGGGAGGTCGGCGTAGTTGTAGCGATGCAGTCCCTCCTGGTGGTGCACGCAATGGCTCTCCGGCCGCTGCACGAGGTAGCCGAACCACGCCGGCGTGCGCACGTTCCAGTGGTAGAACAACTCGGCGACTCCGTTCACCACCATGACGAGGGCGCCAGTGTCGGGACCGAGTCCGACGACGACGTAGAGCACCGCGCTGGACAGCAGCCCGTTGAGCGCGATCTCGAGCGGATGCTTGTAGAAACTGGTGATCACCTCGATGCGCTGCGGACTGTGGTGAACCTGGTGCACCCATCGCCACAGGAAGGCATTGTCGTGACGCCAGCGGTGCCACCAGTAGTAGACGAACGTGTGGACGGCGTAGCCCACCACCACTCCACCGATGAGTCCGAGAGAGGTAGCGGACCACAGCCGGTAGGCACCGAACCACCCGTCGTACGTCACCCCTGCCAGCCAGACGGAGCCGGCCTGGAGGCCGTTGAGCAGCAGCGCGCGCGGCCACCAGCCCCCCACTTTCGGCCACACTCTGCCCGGGTACTTGCGTTCGGTGAAAATCATCGCGGCGGCCAATACCGCCACGAGACCAATGACCATCAGCGGGCGCACGCCGGGTCACAGTGTAGCACGGCGCGCGCGGCATGCTGCGGTTCCGACCCGCGACCCAACGAACACGACTCCGCCCCACAGCTCCGTTTTCGGAGCGCAAGAGCCTGGGCTAAGGTATCCACCCCAGTCTTCCGAGACCTGGTTCC
The DNA here is from genome assembly GCA_964475125.1 of uncultured Binatia bacterium (SeqCode). Taxonomy (GTDB): domain Bacteria; phylum Desulfobacterota; class Binatia; order HRBIN30; family CADEER01; genus CAYYWP01. The sequence goes on from CAYYWP010000014.1 coordinate 25,308, forward strand.
CCAGTCCTTTCGCCTACCTACACGGATCCGACCACGGTGATGCTAAGATAACAGAGAACGTATGGACGCCAGCGGTCCGCTCTTCGCAGGCCCAGCGGCGGCGCACGGAATCTCGTGGGCGGCGGTGCTGGCCACCGCGCTGGCCGTCGTTGCCGCGTTCCTGCTGCTGTGGGCGTTGATCCGCGGTCGGCTACCGACCAGCCTCACGGCAGCCGCGTTGTTATTGCCGCTGGCCGCCTACGCGTTCGGGGCGCTGCACTTGCTCGAGGGGGCAAAGCAGGTCACCTTCTGCGGGTCCTGTCACCTGATGACGCCGATCGTGCGGAGCCTGGAGAACGCCGACGATTCACTCGCCGCGATCCACTTCGCACGTGGGCGCGTCCCGCACGAACAAGCGTGCTTCACCTGCCACAGCGGTTACGGCGTCTGGGGCGGATTCGACGCGAAGGTCGCGGGTGTCCGGCACATGCTGCAAACCGTCACCGGTCGCTACACGTTGCCGTTACAGAACCGGGGACCCTTCGACATCGATTCGTGCCTCGGCTGTCACGCCTTCGCCCAGAACTTCCGCGCCGTCGAGGATCACCAGGACCCCGACCTGCAGAAGGAACTGGTCGAGCGCAGGATAGGCTGCACCGGCGCCTGCCACCCCGCCGCGCATCCGGAATCGGCACTCACCGGGGGAGCCCCGGCGTCATGATTCGCCTCGCCTGTGTTCTCGCGCTGATCGCCCTGGCTGTCCTCCTGCAGATGGTCGTGCACCTGGACGGCGCCTCGGCGATCGCTTTTTGCTTTATCGGTCTGCCTGCACTCACGCTTGCGGTAGCGCTCTACGCGCTGGCGCGCTGGCGCGCCGGGGCGTTTCGTTCCAATACCAACCACAGCCAAAGGAGCTGACACGTGATGATTCGACGACTGATCGGCACCGCCGCCATTCTGCTCGCCGCCTCATCGGCAGCCGCCGCAGATGGTGCGGCGATCTTCGAAGCGAAATGTGCCAAGTGTCACGGCAAGACCGGCCTCGCGGACACGGCCATCGGCAAGGCGAAGAAGGTGCCGCCTTTGGCCGGCGATGAGAAAGTCCAGAAGATGTCGGTGAGCGAGATCGTGGCCGCCATGAAGGAGAACAAAAAGCATCCGCCGAACGTCAAGTCGCTGAGCGACGATGACATGACCGCTGCCGCGGGCTACGCGAAACAGCTGGCCGGCGCGGGCAAGTAATCCGTCCCGCTCGCCCTTCGACGAGCCAGGGCGAGCGGAACGCGTTGCGGCACGAGCACTCCCCGCTCATCCTTCGACAAGCTCAGGACAGGTCCTGGGCCCTGAGCTTGTCGCAGGGGAGAAGGATGAGCGCGGCCTGTTCAAACGGACTGCTAGCGGCGCTCGAGCTGTCGAATTTTCGCGTACAGGACGACGCAGAGAACCACCAGCGCGACGATCGCGAGCAGCAGGCCGCGCGTCCGGAAGCGGTACTCCTCCCTCGCGGCCTCCACCTGGCTGGCGGCGTTGTCGACAGCCGCCCACACCGGCGCGGCGACGCGGTCGAACTCGCTGCGGTCGAAGGCATGGATCGCCGAACGCAGCTGGCGCAGGCCGTCTTCGAGCTCGATGAGCGTCGCGCCGAGCGGCTCCGGGTCGAGCCCTTTCTCGGCGAGCGCATGGGCGAGCGCGGCGTACCGGTCGGTTTCCGCGGCGAGACCCGTGAGCGCGGCGTGGAAGTGGTCCGCCGTGGAATTGCACTGCGCGTTGCCGCTCGCGTGGTCGCGGTGGCAGGCGTAGCACATCGTGCCGTCGGTGCCGCCCACCATGCCATCGTTGGTCTTCGCGATGGCGTGATCGCCGTGGCAGCGGCCGCACTCGGGCCAGCCGTTGCGCTCGAAGGCCTGCTTGTGCTTGCTGCCGTCGAAGAGCGCGCCGTTCGCCGAGTGGCAGGTGCGGCAAATCTGCGCCACTGACGCGACTTCGGGCGGCAGGGCGGAGTGGTTGCCGTGGCAGTCATTACACGCCGGCGCGCCGATGTCACCGCGCTCGAGCAGCGCTCGGCCGTGGACCGAAACGCGGTACTCCTCGAGCTGGTTGGTGGGCATCGGCTGCCCGTCAGGCAGGGTGAAGCCGGCCATCACCTCCGCGTCGGCATGGCAAGCACCGCAGGTGTCCGGAACCCGCTGCGGGTGCACCGGCGACAGCGGGCTCTTGGCGCTGCGGATGCCGTGGATCCCATGGCAGCTCACGCATTGCGCGGCACGGGAGTCGCCGTCCTCGAGCAGGACGTGGCCGTGACGGCTCTCCCGATACTTGGCGAGCTGGTCGGTCGGCAGGGCCGGATCGAAGCGGCGCATGAAGGCAGTGTCGCCGTGGCAGCGGGCGCAAAACTCGGGGATCCACCGCCGATCCACATGGCGTTCGTCCTGCGGAGGCCAGCGCTCGTAGATCGGGTCGGTCATCTGGGTGTCGGTCGGCTGGCCGCCGTGACAGCCGGCGCATGATAGGCCACGGCGGAAGTGCACGTCGCTGACCACCTGTCGCAAGTTCAAGTGTGCCGGCTCGCCGTGGGTGGTGGGGGCGAGGGAAAAAAGGAACTCGTCGTTCTGCTCGGGATTGCTGTGACAGAGCGCGCAATTGTCCTGGAGTAGGATCTCCAACTGGTCGGGCCGCAGGCGCAGTGAGAGGAGGTCGCGCAGTTGCTCGGGCGAGCCCAGCAACTCGGTTTCCGCCGCAGCCGCGAACATCTGCTTGGCGTTCGACGGCAGCTGCTCGAAGTAGGCGAGAGCCTCGGCGCCGATCACCGGCTCGCCGTGCTCGCCCTCGGCGTTGAGCAGCTTCGTGAACGAGGCCGGCATCTGCAACGGCGGCTCGCCCGCCGGAGTAACAGCGACCGCCACGCTCAGGAGCAGCGGGGCGACCATCATGACGCACCTCCCTCGGCCGGCGCAGACGGCCGCATGCGCCGGCCCCGCCGGATGTGCAGCACAACCGCCAAGCCCCCCACCAGCCCCGCAATCGCCCCTGCCGCGATATAGGGCAGGCCTGCCAGACCGTGCAGGGCGACCTGGAGCAGCGCGGCACCGCTCAGCGCGAACGTTCGTTGTCGGTAGACAACGCGTCGCACCGCGGTGAGAAGCGCGCCGGCTCCCAAGACCCACCAGGCGCAGGTCCGCGCCACGGCGGCAGCGTCGGGGATGGGACTCTCAGGCGTAGTCGCGCCCCCGATGTCCCACCCTTTCAACGTCAGATAGCCGAGGAAGATCATCGCCGCGTACCCCATGTCGGTAAACAACGGCGACGGCCGGTCGCGACGCGCAGCGCGGTCGAGCCACGGCACCGCGGCCCAGGCCAGGGTCAGGACGGAGGCGACCAGGAGGGCGAGCTGCGGCCCCTCGAGCCCCAGGAGATGCGGAGGGAACTCCTTGAGGAGCTGGTAGACCCAGAGGAAGTACCACTCCGGCTTGATGCCGGGGTACGCCGGCGCAAAGGGATCCGCCTTACGGCCGAGATCCCAGTCGAATCCGGGAATGCCTGGCCCGTAGGGGAGAAAGGTCGCGAGCACCGCTAACAGTGCCAGCAACGACAGCCACATCAGCAGCTCGCGCAGCGCGAAGTTGGGAAAGAATCTCATCCCGCGCGGCGCCCCGCTGCGCCCTACCGGCGGTGCCATCCCCTGCCGCTGAATGAACAGCAGGTGAGCCCCCACCAGCGCGAAGGTAATGACCGGGAGGATGGCCACGTGCAAGGCGAAGAAGCGGTAGAGCGTGTTGCCGGTGACCTCGGAACCGCCGCGCAAGACCTGTAGCATCCAATCGCCGACGAGGGGAATTTCTTTCACCGCATCGGTACCGACGGCAGTGGCGAAGAAGGCGAGCTCGTTCCACGGCAGCAGGTAGCCGGAGAAGCCGAAACCGAGGGCGATGCTGAACAGCTCGAAGCCGGTGACCCAGGTGAGTTCGCGCGGCGGCCGGTACGCCTTCAACATGAGCGTGCTGTACATGTGCACCACCATGGAGATGATCATGAAGTGCGCGCTCCAGCAGTGAATCGAGCGAACCAGCCAGCCGAACGGGACCTTGGTAGTGATGTATCGGATCGACTCCCAGGCGGTTGCCTCACCGGGCTGGTAGTACATCAGCAACAGCATGCCGGAGAGGACCTGGACGACGAAGAAGAACAGCGTCGTGCCGCCGAAAAAGTACCAGACCACCGAGTGTGCGCCGAGCGGGACCTCCTTGTGGCGCAGAAACTCCACCAGCGGCGTGAGTCCGTACCGGGCGTCGAGCCAGCCGAACAGCTTCGTGCGGGCTGGTGCGGTCATACTGTTTCGGCGCTGATGATGACGTTGCCGTCATTGTCGCGCTGCACGCGGTAGCGCGGCAGGGGCCGCGGCGGCGGCCCCGACAAGACCCGGCCCTGCGCGTCGAACTTCGCGTTGTGACACGCGCACCAGATGACCGACTCGGCCGGGACCCACTGGACGGTACAGCCTTCGTGGGTGCATCGGGCGGCCAGTGCCTGCGGCTCGCCGTCGGCCTCGAAAACGATCACCCGCGCGCCGGCAACCGGCACGATTACCATGCTGTCCTTGTCCAGCTTGCTCACCTCGTCAGGGGTGAGCCGAGTCGGGCCGCCCGGTCCTTGCTGGGGCAGTGGCTTGAGAAAGCGCACGACCGGGTAGAGGACGGTGCCGAGCCAGACGACGGCGCCCACGCCGAGCGCCGCGTCGAGGAAGCTGCGCCGCGAAGCGGGACGGGATGTGGCGGATTCGTTCATGTCAGCGCCTCAGGAGCTTCGAAACGTCGCCCGGCGCTCGAGCTGCCGGCCGGCTCTCCCCCGCGCCGTTGCGCAGCAGCTGGCCGCGCGCCCGCCCGCACCGCGACGAATCGGCCGCTCAGGGGGAGTCCTCCGGCAGAAAGCCGCGCGGATGTGGGTGGCAGGTGAAACACGGAAAGCCGAAGTGCGGCTCGCCGCCGCCGTCGCTGCGGTAGAAGCGGGTGGTGGTGTGACACACCTCGCACACGCCGGTGCCGGGGCGGCTGACGCTGGCGAAACTGCCGTCGGCGAGCCCCTTGAGGTTGTCGAAGACAATCGGCGCGGCGCAGCCCCCGGTTTGGGTGGGCGTCCCGCAGGTGGCGTTGGTGCTGGCGCACAGCTGCTCCGCGGCGCACTCCGCCGCGGTGTCGCAGGGGCTGACCATGTTGTCGGCATTGGAGAGCGGCAGCTCGGTTCGGATCAGCAGCAGGTTGGGGCTGCCGTGCGGTGTGTGGCAGATCGTGCACTGCTGTGGCGCCGCCACGGCGGGATCGTGATGCGTGATCTGCTCGCGGTGGCAATCGGGGCAGCGCGGCAGGCTGCGGTGAGCGCAGCCGACCTCGCCGGGAGTGAGGTCGCGGTGACAGGCCTGGCACTTGAGCCGCAAACTGCCGTGGCCGCCGGTCGCCACCATCTCCGTCGCCAGCTCATCGTGACAGAAGGCGCACTGACCGTAGACGCGGTCGGCCGGCGGCACTTCGCCGCTGGACTGCGGCGCACCGTGGCCGCCGCAGGCGGCGAGCAGGCAGACGAGCGCGAGGGCGGCACGCTTCATCGCCGATACCCGTGGCACTGCCGACAGAGCTGGCCGTCGTCGACCGGCAGCCGCAACTGTCGTGCTCCCTCGGTGGCGAATTCCCCCACCCCGCCCTGCTCACCCGATTTTTCCGCCAGCGCGGCCCACCGTTCGACCACACCCTCGCGCACCGCCGCGGCGAGGCCGCTGTCGGGTGGGAGCCAGCCGCGCAGCAGCCACACCTCCTCGTCGACCTGGGGGTCGTGAAAGAAGTGGCAGGTGCCGCAGTACATGCGTCCGTCGTCGCCCAGCGGCAGCTCGGGCGCATCCGGCTTGCGCTGCGCCACGGCCTGCTTCACGGCGGCGGGGCTGGCGCGCAAGTGCTCCTCCGAGCCCGCGTGCGCGGTGCGCTCGTGGCATGTCGTGCACACGTCGAGCTTCGAGCCCGGCAGGGACAAGTCCTCGTTGTGGCACTCGCCGCAACGCTCGCCGTCCAGCGAGCCGTCGGGTTTCGTCATGTGATGGGGGGACTCCTCGGTCGCCTCTTCCGCCCATCCCCGAAGGTCCGGAAGCGCCAGTGCCAGGCAGATCACGACGAGCACGCCCAGAGCGCGACGGGTCACGGCGGCACCCCGTTCGAGCCGTGGCACATCGGACAACTGGCCTCGCCGCCGCTGCGGATGATGGCGCGTACGCCCGGTAAGTCGACCTCGTCGTCAGGAAGACCCGTGCGGTTCACCTGGTGCATGTTCTTGTAGACGTGACAGCCGTAACAATCCGATCGCATCCACCCCGTCGGGTGCTCCTCCTCGAGCACCACCAACCCGCCCGGCGAGGCGAGCAGGTTGCCGTAGTCCTCGCTCTGCGGGTCGGCTCCGCTGCCGCAGGCCGTACCGGTCAACAGCGCGCCGAGGGCGCACCCGGCGTGAAGGAACGCCCGCCAACGCGCGTGCAGCGAGATCGCGCCCGCCGTCGTGCCGCGCGCGTGTCTGGTCATGGCTGTGTCCACGTCGTCCCCCTCACCCTCCGGTCTGGGCGTGACAATTCAGGCAGAAGTCCTCGCGGTGACACACGCCGCACTGGATCGGATTGGCGCGCGCATCGACGGAATGGAACGAGAGGTAGTTGCGGTCGTGCATGAAGGTGAGGATCGAGTCGCGATTCTGATGGCAATTGATGCAGAACGCGTCGCGGTGGCAGTTCTGGCAGGCCACCGGATCCGCGCTGGCCACGGCGCCGTGCACGCGCAACCACGCCACCTGGTGATCGGGCGGCAGCAGCGGCATGAGGTTGGTGTGACAGGTGGTACACGCCGCCGGAGCCGCGGCGATGCGCGTCTCGCTGGGGCCGTGACAGTAATGGCAGGCGGCCGCGCCGGGGGACAGCGCGGCCTTGGACGCCGCGGCCGCGAGCGTCGCCGTGCCCGCGGTGATCTGAGCATCGAAGCGATGGCAGTCGCCACAGGTGAGCCGTTCCTGCGCCAGGACCTTCGCATGCCGGTCGTGGTCGAAGCGGTGGCGCGCATCGGCCGTGCTGCTGCTCGCATGGGCGTTGGCGCGCGGCCGCAGGTAACGGTTGGCGGGCAGGTACTGGCGGCAGGCGACCACGGCGGTAGCGACCACGGCCGCGCCGAGCCCAAGCAGCACGGCCCGCTTCACCGGGTATCCCCATCGGGCGGTACCGCCGGTTGACCCGCTGCTCCCCCGGCTCCATCCGCGGCGGCGGCGTCGGCGTCGGTCGCGGCGGCGCGCAGGGCCGCCTCGGCGAAGGCCGACTGCGCCCAACCACTGGCCGGGAGCGAGGAGCGGGCGCTCCACTTCGCCGGCCTAGCGCCCCACGACGCCGGACCGAAGCTAGCCGGAGCCCATGGCCACGGACGGCCCTGGTTGCCGATGCTGTCGCGCCGCACACCGCTCGCGTCGACGCGATACCCACCGCCGTAGGTAATGAAGAAGCCGAAGCGGAAATCCTCCGGAAACAATTGATTCTTGTTGGCCTCGAAGTTCACTTCACCGATCAATCCGGGCAGGAACATGTAGCCGAGGCCGATCCGGCTGGCGATCGCGACACCCGATTGATTGGTCGCCTTGGCGTAGTAGGCGACGTCGCACATGGCGCGAAACAGGATGTTCTCATAGACGCGGTTCTCGTACGACGCCCGCCCGCCGTTGACGTTGCCGCCGGCGCTGTCGATGCCGTAGTACTGGAGCTGCACCATCTCGAGACCGTCGCCCCCCGGCAGGTAGAGCAGCCCGCCGCTCCACACGTAGCCGTTGACGAAGGAGCTCTGCAGCTGCTCATAGCGCTGGTAGGAAAGGTCGGCGAAGGCCGACACCGTGGGGCTCAGCTGGTAGCGCGCGCCGCCGCGGAACTGCAGCAAGCCGCTGACCGAGAAGAGCTGAAAGATCGGATCCTCGCGGCGGTTGATGTTCTGGATGACGATGTCGCCGTTGTCCTGCGGCTTGTAGTAGCCGCTCTCGAAGTTCATCAACAGCTTCGGGCTCCAGAGAAAGCTCTGCACGCCGGCCCGCACCTGATCGATGTTGGCGCGGTCGGCATCGAAGGCGAAGTTGCCGTAGAGGCTCGGCAGCCCCGGCAGGGTCGCGAAGGACCGCGCCCCGGTGAGCGTGATCTGTTGCATGAGCTCACGGCCCTGGCGGTTCTGCTGCAGGTAGCCGAGCGCCAGGGCGCCGCCGGCCTGCTGCAACAGCCGCACGCTGCCGCCGAAGATCTGCTCGTTCTGCGACAGGCTCGCGGCGCCGAACGTCGGCTCCCAGTACCGCGGCTGGCCGCCGAAGACGGTGAGCGAGAATGGCGTCTTGCCGAGGCCGACGCGCACCTGGCCCGAATCGGCGTCCCACAATCCGACCGGTGATTCGGCGACGATCTGCCGGCCGAGCTGCAGGTCGATCCCGGGTGATACCCAGGGCACGCGCAGCGCCCCGGAAAAGAAGTCCGTCTCGCCGTCCCAGCGCGAGAAGTCCTCTTCCAGGCGAAAGTAGGTGTCGAACGTCGTGCCGTGCGGCAAACCAGAGAGGCCGAAGTCGCCGTAGAACTCGATCGGCGCCTCCGTGTCGCCGGGAACGACGCCATTGCCGTCGCGCACCTGGCCGAGGATGCTCGGCTCGACGCGCAGCTCGACCGCCGGCAAACGCGCCGCCGCGCACAGCAGCAGCGCCGCGCACGCACACGAGAGGGTGGCCCTGCAGCGCCGCGCGGACATCGCCCGTTTCGCCCCCCGAGCCTTGGCTGCGCTCCGTCAGCGGTGTCGCATGCGGCTAGTTTCCCACTGCGTGCGCGGCTGAGACCGGCGCCAGACGCCCCTCGGCGTGACACACCGCGCACGCCTCGACGCCGTCCGGTGCGGTTTGCGTCTCGGCGTGCGCCATGGCCTCGTCGCTGTCGTGGCAGGCCGTGCACGCCGATGTGATCGGCGCCACCTGCGGCGGATCGGCGGGCACCGGATTGCCGGTGGCGGGGTCGAGCCGCGTGCGCAGCGTCGGCAGCGCCGTGTCCGGGAACGGCGGGATCAGTTGACTCTCGTCGACATGGCAGGTCTCGCAGTCGCGCAGGTTGCCGGGAAAACGCACCTCGCCGAAATCGAACTTGGTGTAACCGACCGGCGGCGGGCCGAAGCCGTAGACGACGTAGGGCTGCTGTTCGAGTGCCTCACCGCGGTGGATCTTGTGAATGAGCACCTTGAAGTCGATCGGCGCCGTCAACTCGCCGGCGGCCACCGCGACGGGGTCGCGGCGGCGGCGGGCGACGTCGCTCTGCGTCGAGTTGTGGCACAGGACGCAGTACTCGGTCTGGTTGCGCAAGGCCCCGTGGATGGAAAAGTCCTTCGAGAACTCGCCATGGCAGTCGCCGCACTTCTCGATGTCCACGACCGTGCGGCGCGGCAGCGCCGGAGAATCGTCGACGGTGAAGGTCACGACCGGATTGACCGCCGCCTCCGTGGCGGTGATGGATGACGTCAGCGGTACGTTGCGACGAGCCTCGACGCCGACTGACCAGGTACCGGTCGCGTCCGCCGGGATCGCCGCATTAGGCGTGAACTGGAAGGCGCCCTCCGCGTCCGGGCCGACCAAAGCCCCCGACGGCATGCTGCCGAGCGGCGAACCGCTGCGCAGCGTGGTGTAGTCGGTGGTCGGGCCGGCGAAGTTGAAGGTCAGGTTGCCAAGCGTGCTGAGATCGCGCAGCGGCGTGCCGGCGTTGTTCGTCACCGAGAAGGTGAACGTCGGGCGTTCGCCCGCACCGTGGCTGCTGATGTCGGAGATCGACACGTTCAGCCCGGCGAGCTGCCTCGACCGCGCCGGAATGACGTGTGAGCCGGGCACCGAAATATCGAACTCCTGATTCTGCGTCGCCGCGTGGCAGGCGCTGCACTGACCGTCGGCGTACCCGCCTGGCGAGTGATTGGTGCCCGGAGGGCCGGCAGCGGTGGTCTGCTGCGAGGGATTGACATCGTCGTGACAGGTCGCGCAGGCTGCGGTCGAGGGTTTCTCGGCGTAGAACGACGCCGTCGGCCCGTCGGTGTGGCACTTCGCGCAGTCCTCGAGGGCGCGCGGGAAGCCGACGCCGACGACCTGCCCGTCGGCGAGCTTCTCGGAGAAGATGTCGTACGACATCGAGAAACCGCTGAAGATCCCGTAGAACGCCCCGGGCGGCCCGCCGACCACCGACGGCAGGTCCTTGCCGGCGTGGATCTTGTGAATCATGGTGCGAAATTGAATCGTGGTCCCCTTCGGATCGGTCGCCGCCTCGGTGTGGCAGAGCTGGCACAACCGCACCTCGCGCCGGTTGCCGTGGGCAATCAAGGGATTGTGGCACGTATTGCACTCTGCGGTGGTGGTGTCCTGCCACAGGAAGGGCGTGCCGCCAGCGGGCACGAAGTCGTGGACCGGATTGGCGCTCTCCTGTACCCCGTCGAAAGTGCGATCCACCTGCATGCCAACTGAATGGGTCAGCGAAGGATCGTAGCCCGCCGGCAGCATGGTGCGAAACGTGTAGCGATATACACCGGCGCGGCCATCGACCACGTCGATGGTGCCGTTGCGGTCATAGGCCGGGGCGGTTTCGTTGATGCCGTTCACATAGCGGTAGAACGTGTTGCCGAGATCGCCGCCGCCTTCGTACTGTTCGAGATGCGCGATGGTCAGTCGGACGCGTGCCTGTTGCGGGTCCTGAGTGGCGGTCAGGCTGGGCTTCAGCGGCACGCCGCTCCCATCAGTGAGCAGGAAGGTCACACTGATCTGTCCGCTCGAGCTGATCGCGGCGCTGATGATCTCACTCTCCACACCGGCGCCGGCCGGCTGGGTCGGAACGGGCGTCGGTGACACGACAGAGGTGGGCGTGGCCGTCGGGGCGGGCTTGGACCCGCCGCCGCCGCCGCACCCGGCGATAACCGCACCGGCGACGCCGATGAGGAAGAGCGCGAGGCGGAAAACAACCGGCCGTTCGCCATCGTGACGGTGCGATCGCCGCATGGCGTTGTTGGCAATCGCATCCCGCGCCATCGTCGGTCCGCACGAAACCCTGGTCATCACGCCAACCTCGCTTGGTCTTCTTTCGTCCTGAGAGGACGCGGTCCGATTGGCCACAACCATGATCAAATCCGAAATTCAATGCCTATTTGCTCACCTCACCCGCGTTCCTCGAAGCTCTGCCCGACATTATAGCAGTGCAGTCGTTCGACCCACGAAAACACCGCTGGGGCGGTGACTTACGTGCTCGGAACCACGCTTCGGTGCGAAGCGTCTTTGGGGGTCAGAATCGGACCGTCGGGCCACCTTCAGGGATCCAGGTGCTCGAGCTCGCCGGTGTCGAGGTTCAGCCGCCGGTAGTAGCAGTTGCGCGGCTGGCCCTGCCGGTTCTTGGTGTGACAGATGCCGCCGCGGCGCGGGCGGACGATGTAGAGCAGGGAGTTCTGCTCGCAATTGACCCGCACCTCGACGAGGTCGAAGGTCTCGCCCGAGGTCTTGCCCTTCTCCCACAGCTCGTTGCGCGAGGTGCTCCAAAACACCGCCGCGCGCTGCGCGATGGCGGCGCGCAGCGCCTGCGCGTTGGCGTAGGCTACGAGGATCACCTCGCCCGTATCGGCGTGCTGCACCGCCACGGGCAGAATGTCCGGGCACGCGCCGGTTGCCTTCAGCAGCTTGCGGAAGTCCAGTTGCAGCGCGCGCCCCTCTTCGAGCTCTCGGTTCGACATGCCGCTCCTCAGATAAACGAGCGCTCGGCACAGATAAACCCGCCCCACCGACCCGCCGTCAATGCGAGATTCCTTGAAACCACGAAGGCCACGAAACAGTCGAATGGCAAGGGGTCTCGCGGCGCGCTGTGAGAAGGAAGAGAAGCTCCTTCGTGGTGAAAGGGTTTTTCGGATTGGGGCGAACCCATCCATCCCCTCACCTCTCGCTCATCCCTCAGCGACCTCACGTGCTTGACCTCTCCGCGCGCGCAAGCAATGGGCGGGGAGCTTCGATGCCACTCGTGGTCCCCGTCCTGATCCTGCTTGCGCTCATCTTGCCCGCGCCGGTGAGCGCGCAGAACGTCGTCCAGCAGGTCGATGCGGTACTCAACCAGGTCGAGCAGGCGCTCGGCGAGTCGTTCGCCCGCTCGCTGCCACTGGCCGCGGCGGCGCCCGGCGTGGCGTACTCGTTCGATCCGGCGAGCGGCAACTTTCGCCGCGATCCGGCCACCTTCGGACAGGTATACCTCGAACGCGCCGACCCCCTCGGGATGGGCCGCCTGAACCTCTGGTTCGCCTACCAGTACGTTCAGCTCGAGACGATCGAGGGACACGATGCCGACGACCTGCGAGACCCATACCCGATACCGCTCACCAACCTGTTTGCCGCCGTCCAGATTCCCCGGCTCAGCGTCAGCGCGGAGGTGCACCAGTTTCTCTTCGCGCTCACCTATGGGTTCAGCGACAACATCGAGGCCAGTATCGCGATCCCCGTCGTGTACAGCGCCCTGCGCGTGCGGGCCCACGTAGCCGCCGCGGCGTTGACGCCCAACGGCGAGTTGGTCGAGATCGAGGAGCAACTCGACATGCCGCAGGACGTTCTCGGGCCTGGCGACATCATGCTGCGCGCCAAGTACCGCTTTCTCGAATGGCCCGAGCTCCACGCCGCCGCGAGCTTGCTGGCCCGCCTGCCGTCGGGGAATACGAGCGACTTGCAAGGGATCGGCTTCTTCGAGCTGACGCCGACGCTGGTGGCCTCGACGCGCCTGTTCGAGCCGGCGTCCTGGGCACGCCTGCAAGGACACGTCAACGCCGGGATCGGCATCGACACGCAAGACGTCAACTCCAGCGAGGCGCGCTGGGGCATCGGCGTCGACTGGGGGGTGACCGAAGACCTGACGGCGGCCATTGCCTTCCTCGGCCGCAATGAGTTCTCGCGCATCGGATCCGCCGGCTCCTTTCTCTTCCCGCGCTGTGACACCGATCTGGTGACCTGCGCGACCGACCCTTCGGCGCGCGATGGCAGTGCGCCGCTGTTCGGCATCACCGGCGAGCGGGCGGACTACTACAACCTCTCGGTCGGCGCGCGCGCCGCGCTGTGGCGCGACACGCTCTTCGGCTTCGTCAACGTCGCCATCCCGCTCAACGATGGTTTCGTCGGCACGGCCCCCATTCCGCTGATCGGCGTCGAGGGCACGTTCTGAGGAGATAAAGAGGGGATGAAAAGGGTGAAAAGTGAAAAGGCTGAAAAGGGAAGCTGAAAAGGGGACGTAGGGCCGAGTGGGCCGGGGCGACGTCGGACCGTGAAAGGGGACGTTGGGCCGAGTGGGCCCGGGCTACATTCCACCCCGGTTAAAAGGGTGAAAATTTCTCCCCCGGCCCACCCGGCCCTACGTCCCCTTTTATCCCCTTTTATCCTTCTTCCCCGGGCTACATTCCGCCCCGGTGAAAGGGTGAAAAGTTCCCCCGGCCCACTCGGCCCAACGTCCCCTCATTCCCCTCAGGAGCGCTTCACGCCGCGCAGCAGCCACTGCCCGTTGCGCTGCACGACGACGCTGCTCAGGCGCACTTCGAGCTCGATCTCCTGGCCGCTCTTGTGGTCGTGGAAGACATCGCGGCGGGTGAAGGTAACGAGCGCCTCGTCGCCGTCGACGAGCACGTCGACGTCGCCCACGGTGACGCGGAGGTCGTCCGCCGACTGGAAGTAGCGCTCGAAACCGGCGCGCTGCTCGTCGTTGAGCTCGACGTGCGTGGCCGCCACGCCGTCCAGGTCCTTGCGCTCGATGGCGCTCCGGTACTGCTCCAAGAGGGCGAGGATGTCGGGCTCGGCGCTTTCTGCCCAGGCGGGCCGTGGCCATGCCAGCCACGACGTCTTGCCTTCCGGTGCCGCCGGCAGCGGCGGGCCCACCGGCGCCTCGCCGAAGGTCTCCCCGAGCAGGCGATAGGCGTCCAGGGTGGCCTTGGTGCGGCGCGCGAACAGCGCCTCCCGTTCCGCTGCCGAGAGCGGCACGCCCAGCTTGGTCAGCAGCGCCGAGGCGAGTTGATTCTGCAGCTCGATGAGCTCCTCGGCGCGGCCGCTGGCCACCTCCGAGGCATCCAACACGCCGGTCGAGATGTCGACCACGCGCGCCTCGAGCACGACGGAGTCGCCCTCGCCCGCCAGCGTGCCCGAGATCATCTTCTGAATGCCGAGGGTCTCCGCCACCTCGATCTCACTCAGGCCGCGGCGCTGGCGCAGAAAGTCAATCTTCTCGCGCGAGAAGACGCGCAGGCTGCCGACCTTGCTGAGCAGGGTGTTCAGACCGTCGCGGGTGTTGTCCTGCATCCACGC
>CAYYWP010000015.1:0-38864 GCA_964475125.1 uncultured Binatia bacterium (SeqCode)
CGCGGTCGCGCAGCTCGTCGTCGACGATCAGCACCGTGCTCGAGCGTTCGGGCTTCATGGCCGGTTATCCGCGGTCACCCTCTTCGTCGCGATCGTCCCACCATTCGGACCGCGGCACCGGCGACGCCGCCGCGCTGACTGTCCCGGCGCTGTCGTGAACGCCGCTCGCCGCGACCAGCCGCGCGCGCTGGTCGCCTTCGGCGTCGGCGCCGGCACGGTCTGAGGCCTGCGCCAGCGTGACGGCAAAACGGCTCCCGTGTCCCGCTTCGCTCGACACGCTGAGCGTCCCGCCATGCAGCTCCACGAGATGGCGCACGAGGGTCAACCCCAGCCCGCTGCCGCGCTCGCGGCGCGCGAGCCGGGCGTCGAGTTGCACGAAGGGTTGGAACAAGCGCGGTAGATCGTCCGCCGCGATGCCGACGCCTGTATCCCAGACGGTAAACGTCGCCGTCTGGCGGGCGCTGTCGCCGGTCACCTCGAGGCCGATCGCACCGCCGACGGGGGTGAACTTGACGGCGTTGCTCAACAGGTTCACCAGCACTTGCTTGAGGCGTTGGGCGTCGCCGTGCACGTTCTGCACGGCCGGATCGGCGGTGAGATGCACGCTCAACTGTTTGTGCGCGGCCGCCTGTCTGACCAGGCGCAGGCTCGCCTCGCACAGGGCCGCCGCCGGGACGTCGGTCAGGTTGAGCACCATCCGCCCGGCTTCGATCTTCGACATGTCGAGGATGTCGTTGATCAGCCCGAGCAGGTCGCGCCCACTCTCGGCGATGAGCTCGAGGGAACGGTGCTGCTTCTCGTTCAGCTGCCCGTACACCTCTTCGCGCAGCGCTTCCGAGAGCCCGAGCACGGCATTGAGCGGGGCGCGCAACTCGTGGCTCATCAGGGCGAGGAACTCGCTCTTGGCGCGACTGGCCGACTCCGCCTCCTCCTTCGCCCGCCGCAAGGCGTCCTCGGCCTGTTTGCGCAGCGTCACATCGCGCATCGTCCCGTGCCAGGCCACGGGCTCGCCACGCTCGAACAGCAGGTGCGAGCGCACCTCCATCGGCACGCGGCGGCCATCTTTGGTGATGAAGTCCATCTGATATTCGCCCGGAACGGTGTCATGTGTCAGCTGCAGGTGCTCCGGCGCGATGAGCTCGGTGACGTTCATTCGCAGCAGCTCCTCGCGACGGTACCCGAGCACGCGCTCCATCACCTTGTTCACCGAGGTGAAATTGCCGACCAGATCGTGCGTATACAAACAGTCGGACGCCTCCTCGAAGAGGTCCCGATAGCGCGCTTCGCGCTCGGCCAACGCCTCGTCCATCCCCTTGCGCTCGGTGATGTCGATCATCGTGCCGAGCAAGCGGTTCGGCAGTCCCTGCTCATCGGGTCCGCGCACCGCACGACTGAGAAACCAGCGATAGCCGCCGTCGCGATGGCGGGCGCGGAACTCGACCTCGTAGCGCGCGTTGGGATCGACCGTACAGGCGCGCAGCCGAGCCCGCACGCGCTCGACGTCATCGGGATGGAACTCCATCAGCCAGTGCGTCCAGTCGGCGCTGATCTCTCCGAGCGGATAGCCGAGCAGGCGGGTCGCCATGTCCTCGCCGCGACCTTGCCCGGTGCGCAGGTCGTACTCCCACAAGGCGATGTTTGAGCCGCGCACGGCGCGCTGGAAGCGCTCGTTCGCCTCGCTCAAGGCCCGTTCGGCGGCTTTGCGGAGGCGGATGTCTCGCGCCACGCTGAGCACACACGGCGCGCCGTCCAGCTCGAGGGGAAAGGCATGCACTTCGACCGGCAGCGGCGCCTCACCGCCGGGGTGGAGCCAGAGCTCTCGGGGCTCCGGCGAATCGCCCCCCAACACCTGCGCCAGGATCTCGCGCCAGGTCTGCGCCTGCTCGCCCTCCAGCCCGCCGACGTCTTCGAACCGGCTGCCCAGCACCTGGCCGCGACCGGCGCCGAGCAAGGCGGTGGTGGCGAAATTCGCGTTGCGCACCCGCCCCTGGTGGTCGACGACGTAGATCGGGTCGGGCGCGGAATCGAAGAGGGTGAACCAGCGTTGCTCGGAGCGCCGCAGGCGTTCTTCGGCGCGCATCCGCTCGCTCGTATCACGCGCCAAGCCGAGGATTTGCGCTTCCCCGTCGCGCCCGACCAACGCGACGCGCACCTCGACGGGAAAGGTCGTGCCGTCCTTGCGCCGATGCATCGTTTGCACGGTCAACCGCTCGCCGCGGTGTAAGCGCGCGAGCTGCTCCAGCACCGCCGCGGGCGGATCGATCTCGGCAAAGTCGGCGATCGTCATGCGAAGGAGTTCGCTGCGCGCGTAGCCCAGATTCTCAGCCGCGACGCTGTTGGCCTCGACGATGCGTCCGTCGAGATCGTGGACGAACACCGCGTCGGCGGCGTTGTCGAGGAAGGCGCGCAGACGCGCCTCGCTGGCCAGCAACGAGGCCTCGTATCGCTTCTGCTCGCTGATGTCGATGTGACAACCGACCAGGCTCCACCTCGTCCCTTGCCGCAGCAGCCGGCCGCGCCCCAAGAACCATCGATATGCGCCACTCTTGTCGCGGGCGCGAAACTCGATCTGGTAGTCGGGGAGCGTTCCCGCCTCTGCCTCGTTGCGGCGCCCCACATAAGCCATGAAGCTCTTGCGCAGCGCGGGGAGATCGTCGGGATGCACCACCGCGTTGGGAAGCCCCTCGAGCGAGCTCGGCAGCTCCCCCGCAGAGAAGCCGAGCAGCTGGCTCACGGGTGGCCAGGTGGCCAGCGCGAGGTCCTTCAGCTCGACATTCCACACCACGATGTTGGCTGACGACGCCGCCTGCTCGATACGTTTCGCCAGCCCCTGCAGTGTTTCGACCGTGCGGTGGGAGTCCTCCAGTCGCCGCCAGGCGAACCACACCGCGGCGGCGGCGAAGACGAAGACGGCGAGGAATACCTCGTCGGCCTCCCCAAGCTCGGATCTGACCAGCAGCTGCTGAACGACCTCGAAACCCTCGGCCCAGATGAAGAGCGCCAGGGCGGCCCCGGTGACGACCAGCACGGCTACCGCATCGCGCGCAACTCGACCCCTCACGATGGCGCCTCGTGGCGTCGACACGGCCACAAACCAGGTGGAAGTTCAAGGCCGGTCGCTGCCCGCGACCGCGACCGCAGTGCTTTCGGGGCCCCGCGGCGCCGGGAACGGAGGGTCACTCCACCCCTCGACGCAGCCGCCGCATCCCCCGCACCTCGCTGCGCGGCCTGCCCGCCGCCACAGCGAGTCCCCTTCGATGAGCTCAAGCCGCGCTGGCGGCTGCGGTGAGGCCGGTGGCCGCCTCGCGGGGGGTGGTGATCGTGCGCGCCGGGCGCGGTGCGACGAAGAGACGCTCGCGCAGCTCGGTCACCAGCGCAGGTCCGTGTTCGACGACGGCGTCGATCTCCAGCGCCGCGGCCGTGGCGCGCTCGTCGGCGCGGGTGCGCTCGTTGCCATCACCCGCCGCCTGGGTGACGCCGATCACGTCAACGCGGCGTCCTTCAGGCATGGCGCGGACGGCTTGCAGCTGCTCGCGCGCGGTGCGTTGGATCGACATGTCGACGACCAGATGCGTGGGCCCGAAGATGCGCGCCATCAGGCGCAGCTGTCGAAAGTCACGGCAGATCGCCACCACGTGACAGTCGTCCGCCTGCCCCAATCCGCGCAGCGTGTGGAACAACGGCCCGTCCTGCGCCGCCACCGCGAGCACGCGCGGGCGGCGCGCCTTGATGCCCTGGTGCTCGATGGCGTGCACCGTGACGGCGCGAAAGACCAGCCGACACACGCGGCGATAGGCATCGAGGATCTCGTCGTCGACCGAGCGCAGGGTGCCGTCGCTACCGAGCGCAAACCGCTCCTGCTGACTGGCGTGGCGCAGCACCTGGTCGAGCTGCAAGGTGACGTGGTGGGCCAGATCGGTGTACGACTTGGACTCATCCGCCGCCGCACCGCGCGGCGTATCGGCTTCCTCGACATACACGCCTTCGAGCCCGGCGCGCAGGGTTTCGAACATCGCCTCCAGGGCCGTGCGGCGGCGCGCATCCACCGGCGCCGGCGCCTCGGCGGGCTCGTCGGCGTCGCCCTCGACCTCTTCGACCACCTCCAACTCAGCCACCGGACCGTCCGACGTCGCCACCAGCAGCGGTTCCTCGAGCACCGGCAGCTCGGCCGGCGCGCTGGCCGGCGCCTCGGCCTCCTCCGCAGCAGTCTCTTCCGCCGCCAACACGCCGGCAATCATCTCGGTCAGGCTCTCCGGCGTGAACGGCTTGGCCAGGTAGCCGCGCACGCTGGCGATCTGGTGATAGGCTTGCTGGATCTCGGCTCCCTTTGCCGACACCAGGATCACCGGAATGGAGGCCGTGTCGGGCTGCTCGGCGAGAATCCGGCAGACGTCGGTGCCGCGCATGTCCGGCAAGATGAAGTCCAGCAAGATCAAATGCGGGCGAAACTGCTTGGCCCGCTCGACCGCTTCGGCCCCCGAGCCGGCCAGGGCGATGGCGTAGCCGAGTTCTTCGAGGATGATCTCGAACGCGCCGCGAATCGTGGCGCTGTCGTCGACGCCGAGAATGCGGATTTGGTCCGTCATGGTGGTCTCCTTCCGTCGCCAGTGCCGATGAGCTCAGTGCGTCGTGGCGCGCCCGCGGCGCAGGCGCGGTTCGGCCGCGAGCTGCTCGAGCGCGCTCAGCATCGAGGCGACCGTGCTATGCGCGAACTGCGGTGCGCCCTCGGGCGCCGCTACCTCGGCGAACTCGCTCTCGCTGGCGCCCAGGGCGAGCAGGCGCCGCAGCGCCGGTTCGCCCCAGTCGCCGCCCACGGTGGCGGCCACCAGCTGTCCATCGCGCAGCATCAGCGATCCCAGACCGGCGCCGTTGCCGGTGTCGATGATCAGCTCGCCGGTGCGCCGCGCTCCGGCCAGGGCGAGGACCTCGCCGAGCAGCCGGTCGTCAAAGACACCGTCCTGGCTGCCCGGCCCCTCGCCGCTCGCCGCCCCCGGCTCGAGGTGCCGCAAGACGTGCCGCACGGCTGCCGCCGCCTTGGGCCGGCCGTTGCGGCGGCAGAGGCGACCGAAGTGCTGCACCGCCGGCACGGCTGGCATCGCCGCGATCTCTGACCACAGTTCGGCGATGCGCTCCTGGCGCTTGATGAAGCGCACGGCGCTCTGGGCCGCGGTGGTCGCCTCGGCGCGCAGCTCATGATCGAGCAGGCGATTGGGGTCGAGCAAGACGACCGGGCGCGCCTCGATCTCGATCAGATGGCCGATCGGCAACCCGCCATCGCGCACGACCGCGCTGGCGAGCGGTGCGCGCGACCCGAAGTCGAGGGCGTCGAGGCCGACGCTGGCGTCGATCGGCACCGCGATTAGCAGCGGGCCGCTGCGCAGCACCAAGTAACCGTCGCGCGGCGGTTCATTGCCGTCGAAACCCAAGGCGAGACGCAGGCTCACCACCAGTGCGGGTTCGCCGCGGTGGATGAGAAAGCGCCGCACCCGCCGCGTCCGGCCGCTGAGCGAATAGGTCGGCGTCACCTCGCGTTGGCTGATCGCGATCACCGAGTGCAGGTGGATCGCATAGGCGCCTTCGTCGACCGTGAACTCGAGCACGCGCCCGTCGAGCGCGGCGTCGTGCGATTCATTGCTAGCATGTCGCTCTGACATGGATCCTCCGTCGTGGTGCCGGCGTCGGCGCCGGTCGCTCACAGCGTGTACTGGAACTCCTGGCCGACCTGGTCGTCGATGATCGACACCATGTTGCCGTTCACCGAACCGCGGTATTTTTTCGCGCTGCTGTAGTCGAATCCCTCGAACACCTGGCCCTGGATCTTCAAGCTCACCGGCTTGCCGTTTCCCGTGTGGCTCAGGGTGTACATCCCGGAGCCGCCGGCACCGGTGAATTCGAGGTTCTCGGTGTGATCGCGCACGCTCAGCTTGGTGGCAGTAAAGTCGCCGCTGTACGGGTACTGGCGCCCGCCATTGCGATCGTACAGGCCGGTTGCGGCCTTGCCCGACACCAGTCGGCCGGCCACATAGGCCACGGCCCGCCGGACTTCATCTTTCATCGTAGACACTCCTTCCCAAGCGGTGCGTTCATGAGATCGCCGTCCCGTGAGTGGCGCAGCGTCCCCTCGCGCACCGGGCTCGTGAGTGAGACCAGTGTGCTCAGCGCCGCGGCGATCCCCACCGGCGGTAACACGTAGTTCGCCGCTCCGAGCTTGATAGCCTCGGCCGGCATCCCGAAAACGGCGCAGCTCTCTTCGTTCTGAACAATGGTGGTGGCGCCGAGGTCGCGCAGATAGCGCAACTCGCGCGCCCCGTCGCGGCCCATACCGGTCAGCAGCACGGCGATCGCGTCGCCGCCGACGCTGCCAGCCACCGAACGAAAGAGATACGAGACCGAGGGGCGAAAGCCGTACTCGGCGGAGCCGCGATCGAGGACGATGTGATCGTAGCGATCCATGCCGAGGTGGGTGTCGTCGGGCGCGATATAGACATGCCCCGCTTCCGCCGGCTGTCCGTGGCTCGGCACCTCGATCGCCAGCGCCGTGGTGCGGCGCAGCCAATCGATCAGGCCGCCGAGAAATCCGTGCGCGATGTGCTGGACGACGAGAATCGGCGCCGCGAAGTCCCCGGGGAGCGCTGACAGCACGGTCTGCAAGACCGGCGGCCCACCCGTCGACACGCCGATCGCGACCACGCGCGGCCGCTTGGTGCGCGCCGACGGCAGCGAGTGAAGCGGGGTCGGCACGGGTGGCGCGGTCGGCGGCGGCTCGACGGCATCGCGCAGCAGTTCGCGATAGCGCGGCCAGCGGCGAATCACCTTCACCTGCGCCATGGTCTTCAGGGTGCGGAGGAATTCTGCCCGCAGCAGGGCATGCTCCGGATGACCCGGCCCCGCGGGCTTGCGCACCCCGGCCACCGCCCCGCCCTCGATCGCCGCCGCCATCGACGGGGCATCGCCGACCGCCGCGCCGGGCGTGGCGGCGCTGAACACCACGATCGGTACGGGCGTCGTCTCCATGATGCACTGGGTCGCTTCCACGCCGTTCATGCCCGGCATGGTGAGATCCATGGCGACGACGTCCGGGCGTTGGCGTGCCAGGAAAGCGAGGGCCTCGCGCGCGTTCGCCACGCTGCCGACCATCGTCAGCTCGGGGTCCTCTTCGAGCAAGGCGGCCAGCATGGCGCGCTCGACCGGGGAATCGTCGACCAGGAGAACGGAGACCATCGTGCCTCAGACGAAACGCTGCACCGCATCCAGCAAGTTGCTCTGGTCAAAGCTGCTCTTGACGATGTAGGCGCTGGCGCCCGCATCGATGCCGCGCTGGCGATGCTCGCGACTTTCCAATCCGGTCACGAGGATGACCGGCAGGCGCTCCAGGCGGGGGTCGGAGCGAATGCGCTCCGTCAATTCGAAGCCGTTCATGCGCGGCATCTCGACGTCAGACACCACCAGGTCGAAGGCCTGTTGCTCGAGCAGCGCCGAGGCGTCGGCCCCGTCGACCGCGGTGGTGACGAGGTACCCCGCCGCCTCGAGGATTTCTTTCAACAGCATGCGCGAGGTGATCGAGTCCTCGGCGATCAGGATGGTCTTGTGCTCCTCATCGCCGATCGTCGCGGCGACACCGGCCGCGAACCCGCCGGCGCTGGCCCCGACGGCGGTGTTGAGGAGGTCGGCCGCGCTGAGAATCGGCACCACTTGTCCGGAACCGAGAACCGTGGCACCGGCCAGGTTGGGAATCGATGCCAGGTAGTCGCCCAGGCTCTTGAACAGCACTTCCTGCTCGTTGAGGACGCTGTCGATGGCGAAGGCGATGCGCCGATCGGCCGCGGCGACGACCATCGCCAACTGATAGCCGGAAGGGTCCTTGCGCTCCTTGCGGATCAGGCCGAGCACGTTCTCCAGGCGCACGAACGAGACGACTTGCCCGTTCAGCACCACCGTCTCTTCGGTTTCGACCGTCTGAATCTCCTCGGCGCGCAGCCGCACCACGCGCTCGACGTTGGCGGTCGGCAGCACCACCACTTGCTGGGCGACTTCCACCACGATGCCGCGCAAGGTCGACAGGGTGAGCGGCAGCGCGATGCGGAACGTCGTGCCGCGGCCGCGCTGCGTCTCCAGCGTCAGCCGCCCGCCCAACTTCTCCACCCGCTCGCGCACGATGGTCATACCGAGCCCACGGCCAGAGATGTTGGTGACCGTCGGGCTGGTCGAGACGCCGGAGCGGAAGATCAATGGAATGGCATCGTCGTCCGACAGGCTGGCGGCGTCGGCGGCGCCGATCAGTCCCTGCTTGACGGCGGCGCTGCGCACTGCGGCGAGGTCGATTCCCGCTCCGTCGTCGCTGATCTGGATCTCGACCTGGTTGCCGGCGACCTGATCGACGCGGATGTGCAGGGTGCCCTGCGCCGGCTTGCCGCCCGGCAACCGGGTGTCGGGCAGCTCGATGCCGTGGTCGATGCAGTTGCGCAGGAGATGAATCAGCGGATCCTTCATCTCTTCCAGGATGCGCTTGTCGATTTCGACCTCGCCGCCGTCCATCACCAGATTGACGTCCTTGCCACGGCTGCGGGCCAGATCGCGCACCATGCGCGGAAAGAGGTCGAGCAGCGTGGCGAACGGCAGCATGAGCACGCGCTTGGTGTCGTCGAGCAGGTTGTCGACCATGACGCCGATCGATTGATGGTCGACTTCGGCGGCGCGCGTCAGGAGGCGCAGTTTGCCCTCGAGCCCGCGCAAGTGGGCGTTGTTCCACTCCAGGAACTCGACGACCCGCGACGCCGGAGCGTAGAGACCGTCCCGGTCCGAACGCTTGTCGCGCCTTTCGAGCCAACTCATCAGGCGGCGGATCTCGCCGTCCACCTTCGAGCGCTCGCGGCGCCAGGTATCCATGCTGACCGCGACGTCGCGCAGCTCGTTGAAGCGCTGCCGCGTCGTCAGCTTGATGGCGAGCATCTCCTGCGCCTGGCGGAACAGGCTGTCCAGCTTGTCCGTCGACACGCGCACGGTCTGCGCGGCGGCGCGGGTGGCGAGCGCGGCAGCGCCACTGGCAGCACCGTTGCTGAATGCGGCCTCGCGGCCGCCGCCGTCCCCCGCCACCGCCATCGGGGCTTCCGTCGCCGATCCGCCCAGGGCCGCCAGTGTGGCCATGACGTGCGCCAGGCGCCCTTCGGCCACTGCGGCCGGGGCGCCGATCAACTCCTTGAGCAACGCCGCGGCTTGCTCGAGCGCCGCCAAGACTTTGGGGCCGGCGCTGAGCCGTTCGTGCTGCAGGGCCTCGGCGACCTGCCGGACGCTCGTACACAGCTGCTCGACGTGCGTCAGCGAGGCCGTCGCCGCGCCGTTGGCCAGGATCTCGGCGTCGCGGATCAGCGCTTCGATGCAGGCGGCGCGCTGGTGTGGGCGCCGGGTGTCGCGCAGATCGGCCAGCGCCCCCCCCATGGTGCTGAGGCGTTCCTCGGCTTGGGCCTTGAACGCCGGCAACAGCGCTGCGGGGCCACCGTTGGCCTTGTGGTGCGCCGCGCGCACCCCGCGTGCGCTTCCCCCGACCTCGAAGGAAGACAAGCGCTCGAGGGCGAGGCGGGCGCGTTCGCCCTGGTTCGCAGCCGGGTTGGCCGCCAGCGTCCGCACGGTGTCGACCACCATGTGTAGCGCATCGAACAGCTCCGGGGTCGCCGTCAGCTCGCGGCGACTGAGCAAGGTAAGCACGCTCTCGAATGACTGACAGACGCGCTCCACCTGCACCATCGCCACGGCTCGGGCGCTGCCCTTGACGCTGTGCGCCTCGCGCAGCACCGACTGCAGCAGCGCGGCGGCCTCGGGACCGTTCGGGGATTTTTCCAACCCCAGCAGGCCGGCCGAGATGGTCTGCATCCGTTCCTCGGTCTCAGCCTGAAACATCGGCAAGAGCTTCTGCAGAACCTGCTCCTGTTTGCTGCGCATTTCGCCTACTCCTCAGGGCCCGGATGGGGCACTCGTCACGCGCGCTGAGCCCCGGCGGGAGGCGCCGCGGCGCCTCCCGCTAGGCTCTCGGGCCGGACCTCACGCCGCGGCGCGCAGGGTGCCGTCGTCGCTCAGGGTGTACTTCGCGACCAGCTCTTGCAGCGTCGCACTGACCTCGCTCAGCGTCTGCACCGAGCTCTCGATCTGCTTCATGCTGTCGACGTTCTGTGTGCTCGCCTCCCGGATGTGCTGCATTGCCGCGGCCACTTGGTCCATCCCGACCAGCTGCTGCTGGCTGGAGGCCGTGATCTGGCTGACCGATTGCGCCGCGTCGGAGATGCTCTTGGCCAGGGCGCGGATCGACTCGCCGGCGTCGATCGACTGCTTGACGCCGATCTCGGCCGACTTCGTGCCCTGTTCGGTGACCATGACGGCGACGTTCGACGCCTTCTGAATGTCATTGAGCAGCTGGCGCACCTGCGCAGTCGCTTGCTTCGACTGCTCGGCCAAGCTCTTGACCTCTTGCGCCACGACCGCGAAGCCGCGCCCCTGCTCACCCGCCTTGGCCGCCTCGATGCCGGCGTTCACCGCCAGCAGGTTCGACTGCTCGGCCAGGTCGTTCACCGCGGCGATGATCTCGCCGATGGCCCGGCTTTGCTCGCCCAGGCGCACCACGCTCTCGGCAATCGACTCCATCTGCGCCCGCACCTTGGTCATGCCGTCGACGGCGTCCTCGACCGAACGCTCACCGGTGTGCGACACCGCCACCGCCTGCTGCGCACTGCCCGCCACCTCGTTCGCGCGCTGGTTGGCGATCTGGGCCGTCTGCTTCACCTCTTCCACGGTGGTGGCCGCCTCGTTGACGGCCGTCGCCGTCTCGGAGGCGCCGGCGACGACCTGGGTCAGTGCGATGAGGATCTGGCTGGTCGAGGCGCCCAGGGTATTCACCCCCTCCGTGAGCGAGCGCAGTTGGTCGCGCAGCGAGTCCACCATTTGCCCGAAGGCGGTGGTCAGCGTGCCGATCTCGTCGCCGCGCGCCTCGGTGTCGACCGCGGCGCTCAGATCGCCCGCGGCGATGCGCTGCGCCGTCTGCACCAGGCCGCGCAGCGGGCGGTTGATGTCGCGGATGATGAAGTAGCCGACCACCGACACCAGGATGGCGCCGAGCAAGACGAGCAGGATGGTGCGGTACATCTCCCACGACAGCTTGCCGATGCGGGTCTCGATGAGCTCGGTGAGCACCGGCAGCGTGACATCGAACAGCCCGTACGCACTGCCCAGCGATCCGTCCGCCGCCGACCACAGCGCGTCGGCACCGATCGGACCGGCGCCGGCGCCGACGAAGTGGTTCTGCAGCGTCGTCTGCCAGCGTTCGATGGCCTGTACGGCCGTCGCCAGATCCTTGTCGAGCTTGCCGCCGGCGGCGTTGTTGTAGGCGCTGACCTTGGCGTAGCCGCCTCTCAGGCGCTCGGCGTAGTAGGTCATCAGCGCCATCTTGCCCATCAGCTGCTGCCGATCGGCTTCGCCGGTGCCGCGACTCGCCAGCGCCATGGCCATGGCGCCGGCCTGCGACATGGTCTCGCTCAGCTCGGGGATGGCAAAGGTCGTGGCATCCATCAGGTAGTACGTGTCCTGATCGGGGTCGAAGACCAGGTTCGACGTATCGCCGACGTGGCTGATGAAGCCGAGCAGTGCCGTGATGACGTCGGTGTGGCGCGCAAACGATTCGGCCGCCGACAGCGATTTCCAACTCGTCATCAACGACCGCACCTGTTCGCGCACCCCGGCGAGCTTGTCGGTCGCGCGCAGAACCGAGCCGTAGCGCGCGTCAACCGCTCCGATGGCGGCGAGGCTGCTTTCGATCGCCGGACTGAGGGCTTCGATCTTGCCCTGAAAAGCCGTCTGTCCGCTCAGGACCGCGGCAGCCAACGTGCGGTGCTGTTGCAATTGTTGCAGCAGCTTGCGCTGCGGCGCCTCGTAGTCGGTGCCCATGACTTCCTTCTCGGCGAAGACGATGCCGAGGGTCCGCATCGAGGACACCATCGCATACGTAACGATCAGCAGTGGGATCAAGAAAATGACCCCCATGAGCACGAGCTTCTGCCAGATCTTCATCTGCTTGAGCATCGGAAAAACCTCCTTGTCTGAGACCTATTCCAGCACCCGTGGCGGGTGCCATGAGTATTCGCGTCGAAAACTGCTGTCAGGCGTCTTCCGTTTCTTCCGTTGTCACCGGTGCGCTCGGCGCCAGACGCGTCGCCGCCACGATCGCACCGAGATCCAACAAGGCGAGGCGATTCGCCGTCACTCCGCGCAGGAAGTCGCCGCGCGGCCCGGCCAGGGTGACGGGACCCTCCTGAAACGGATCGCGCAGATCGTAGGCGCCGACCATGACATCGACATGAATGCCGACCTCGGCGATGGTGTCGCGCGTAATGATGATGGTGTGCACGTTCCCGGCCGTGTCGTTCAGGCCCAGAATCCGCCGCAGATCGACGATCGGCACGATTTGCCCGCGCACGTTGATGATCCCCAGCACGTGTGGCGGCGCACACGGCAGCGGGGTGACCGTACGCACGGCGTACACTTCGCGCACCGATCGGCTCTCCACCGCGTAGCGTCCACCGGCGAGCTCGAACTCGACGACCTCCAGGGACGCAGCGCTCCCGCTCTCGTCGCGCGTGTCCTCGACGGCCAGCCGGCGGGCGCGCTCGCGAAGAATGTGGCGGCGAACCTGCTCGGGGGACAATTCAATAGAACTCAAGGATGCCATGCCTCACCTCTGGGCCATCGCGGCGGCGATCTCGGCGAGCCGACCAGCCGTCATCCCGTCGCCGCTCGGCAACGGGTCGTCCTGCGCGTAGTCACGCAGCAACGCCAGCGTGTTGGCGAAGCACTTCTCCGCCCGCCGGGCGCCGTCATGGCGGCGGATCACCGTGCCGAGGGTGAAGTGCGCCAGCACGAAGTTCGGTTCCAGATACAACGTCCGGCGCAGCGCGCGCTCGGCGTCGTGCCATCGATCGCGTTCGACGAGGATGGTCGCCAGCAGGTAGTGCAGCGCCGCATTCCCCTTTTCGGCGACGATGGCGCGCTCGCACCACGCCTCGGCCGCGTCGAGCTCGCCAAGATTAGCGTAGGTACGCGCCAACAGCGCTCCCGCCGACGCCGTCACGCTGTCGGCAGCGGCCGCCGCGAGCACTGTCTGCAGCGCGCTCGCGGCTTCGGCGTAGGACCCGTCGGCGTATAGTTGCTCCGCCCGTTCATAGGCGGCATCCGCCGCCGAGGACGGCACATCCGCGTCCACTCCGGCCGCCTCGCTCGCCGCGGCCGGCGCCAGCGCGTCAACGCGGTCGGCCACGGGTGCGAGATCCACCGGCGGCACGATTGACGTCGGACCTGGCGTGAGCGCGCTCGGCAGCGGCACCGGCCACGTGAACCCCACCGGCGGCACAGGCGGCGGTGCTGGCGGCACCGACCACGCCGGGAATGCCGGGGCCGGCACTTCGCCACCGTTGCGCAGCACGATCGCGCCGGCGATCGTCGCCGAGCGAAACGGCCCGCACACGACCGGCGACAGCTCGCTCGGGCTGACGATCAACCAGCCGCCCTCGAGCAAGGCGCGGGAGAAGCGCCCGACGACACGGGCGATCAAGTCGAGGTGAAAATACATCAATACGTTGCGGCAAAAGAGAATGTCGATCGCGCTGGTGTTGGTCACCAGCGATGGGTAGCGGTCCTCGACCAGATTGAGCGGTGCGAACGTCACCATGCGCTTGATCTCGTCGCGCACTGCCCAACGGCCCTCGCCCAGGCAGCGAAAGTACTGCTCGCGGAGCCAGCTCGGCGCGCCGCGGAACGACCAGTTGCCGTACTCACCCGCTTCCGCCTTGGCGAGCGCGCGCGGGTTGAGGTCGGTCGCCAACAGCGTGACGTGCCAGTCGGCGAGATCCGGCACCGCGCGGGTGAGGGCAATAGCAATCGAGTACGGCTCTTCGCCCGAGCTGCAGCCGGCGCTCCAGATGCGCAGGCGTCGATCACCCTGGCGGCGCGCCTCGAGCAAGGGGGGGATCAGCTGCCGCTGCAGGGCGTCGAACACGGCCGGATCGCGGTAGAAGTACGTCTCACCAATGGTCAGCGCCGCTGCCAAGGTGTCGCGGGTCTCGTCGCTGAACGGCGTCACCGCCAACCACTCGAGACAGGCCGCGAGGTCGCCGAAGCCCAGCGTCTGGGCGGCGCCCGACAGGCGGCGCTCGAGATCGGCGCTGCGCTCGGGGGGAAAGAAGAGCCCGAGCTGCTCGCTAATCACGCCGCTGACCTGTGCCAGGAGCGCTGGGGAGGCGGTCGCCGTGCGCATCAGGCCCCGGCCTCGGGCGCGCGCAGCGCGCTGTCCAGGGCGCGCTCCTCATCGAGCGACAGGAAGCGGTCGAGGTCGTGGATGAGAATCAGCTCGCCGTCGAGCTTGGCGATGCCGTGCATGTAGGTCTTGCTCGGCATCACGTCGGCTTCTTCGATCACGCCGTCGCATCGCACGGCGCCGACCACCGCATCGGCGACCAGTCCGACCGCTCGATGCGCCGTGCGAGCGAGCAGGAACTGGTCGTCGACGCCGATCTCGCGCTCGGGCAGCCCGAAACGCCGGCGGAGATTAATCACCGGCACGCACCGGCCATGGACGTTGATCACTCCGTGCACGATCTCCGGGGCACCGGGCAGTGGAGTCACCTCGACGGCGCGGATGGTGCGCTCGACTGCCTGCAGATCGAGTGCGAAGCGCTGCTCATCGAGTCTGAACACGACATACTGTTCGTTCGCTGCCATGGGTCGCTCACCGCTCCGCGAGAATGGACGTCACACCGGACGCAGAAGCAGCGAACGTGCCATTTGTCGCGGCGGAGAATATGCGTGGCGCGCTCGTCTCGGCCGAGAAGACCGTGAAACCCGTCTGCCGTCACCACTGCTACCAGCCGACGGATATATGACAGTGTAAAGCCTATGCTCAGGCATATGCGCCACGAAGTCGCCGGTGCTTGTGTGCTCCAGCATGCGATGTGATTGAAGATGGCGCTGACGGTCGACGTTACGCCCGCCGGACTCACATTTCGCTCCTTGTAAAGCGCGCCGTGCGGCAAAGTTTCGTCGGCTATCGTTTGCCTGCCCCTCTCCGAGCCCGGTTGCTGGACCGAGACGACGGCACGACCACTTCCATGATGGAGCGCGGTGGTTTCGGCACATACGTTGCTGAGGCATGTGCTCAGGTAAATGCACGCCAGGTTCTCTCTGAAATCGCCGTGGCAGACAGTTCTTGATCGCCAGCCGTGCCTACCGCCACGCGCCAGGTGCGTGGTGTACCTGCGCTTGAACGCGGCGGCGATTGTGGAATTGCCGTGACCCATCCGGCTTTACGCGCTGATCAGTCGGCCGAGGCGGAGGCGTCACCCGACATGCCTCAGTCTGCGTTGGCGGCCGAGCTCGCCCTGCGCGAGCGCGAGCTCGCGCTCTTGCGCGAAGCGCTGGATACGGCCCGCGCGCAGGCCCGCACTGCCCTGACAGCCGTCGAGGAGCAACTCAGCGAGGCGGGTCGCGTCGGCCATCTTCAGCAGCAGTTGGAAGAAACCGTCGACCAGATGCGCGAGGCCTATTCGGCGCTGCGCGTCCAGCACGACGCCGCGGTCGAACAGCTTCAGGCCGCGCGCGCCGAAACGGCCGCCCAGGCGCGGCAGACTGCGGCCGAGCAGAGCGCCGCGCGCGAAGCCCTCGAACGCGCCGAACACCTGCGCGTCGCTGCCGAATGGGCCCGCCAACGCGCCGAGCAAGAGCGCGACGCCGCCTGGGCGAGCGCGCAGGAGGCCGAGCGGGCGCGCCAGGCGATCGAGGATGTCCAGGCCGGCGCCGCGCAACGCCTCGCCGACCTCGAGGCCGCCCGCCAGCGCGCCGAGGACGAGCGCGATAACGCACAAGCCAGCGCGCAAGCCGCCGAGCGGGCACGCCAGGAGGCGATCGAGGATGCCCAGGCCGGCAACGCGCAGCGCCTCGCCGACCTCGAGGCCGCCCGCCAGAGCGCCGAGGCCGAGCGCGACGCCGCACAAGCCAGCGCGCAAGCCGCCGAGCAGGCACGCCAGGAGGCGATCGAGGATGCCCAGGCCGGCAACGCGCAGCGCCTCGCCGACCTCGAGGCCGCCCGGCAGCGCGCCGAGGACGAACGCGATAACGCCGTGATTGCCCTCGCCGACCTCCAAACCGGCGCTGCCGCAACGGAGCTGCAGCTGCGCAAACGCCATGAGCGCAGTATCGCCGAGCTCGAGGCCACCCTGCGCAAGACCGACGACGAGCGTGAATCGGCGGTGATCGCCGCTGCTGACGCCCAAACCGCGCTCGCGGCGGCCGAGTTCCGCGCCCGCAAGCGCTACGGCCGGACGATCGCCGAGCTCGAGGCGGCGTGTGCAGAAGCGCTGGCGCGCACGGCCCAGGCCGAAGCCGACCTCTCCGTCCGCGAGGCGGTGCGCCAGCGCCTCGAGCAGGACCTCGAGGCCGCGACCGCCCGGGCGGCCGAAGCCGAAACGGCCGAAGCGCTGTACGCACACCGGCTGCGCAAACTGCAGGAGCAGCTCACCGCCCGCAACGCCGATCTCGATGCGTTGCAACAGAGCCTCACGACGCAAGCCGGCGCGACGGAGGCTGCCCTGGCGAGCGCACAAGCCGCGACCGCCGGGGTCCAGCGCCTCGAACGCTCCCACCAGGAAGCGATCGCCACGATGCGAGCCGCACTGGACGAGCGAGAGGCAGCCCTCGACCACAGCCAGCAGCGCCTGCTCGAGGTCGAAGCCCTGCTCACGGCCGGCGCCAACGCCCGACACGCCGA
Organism: uncultured Binatia bacterium (SeqCode); assembly: GCA_964475125.1. Lineage (GTDB taxonomy): Bacteria > Desulfobacterota > Binatia > HRBIN30 > CADEER01 > CAYYWP01. Next base: position 16,796 of record CAYYWP010000015.1, read on the forward strand.
CCGCGAAGCGTTCGAGCGCCTGACGATCGAACGCGATGCGGCCGTGGCCGAGCGCGAGGCACTGCAGACCCAGTGGCGCCACGGGGCCGATACGATCGCCGCGCTGCGCGATAGCACCGCGGCCCTCGAAGCCGAGATCGCGGCGCAGCGCCTCGCCTACGAACAGCTCGACCAGGCGCGACTCGCCGCTGAGACGGCGGGGGCGAGATGGCAGGAGCAGGAACAGGTTCGCGATGCCGCCATCGCCGAGCTCACCGCGGCTCGTGACGCCGCCGTACTGGCAGCCGCCCGGCAGGCGACGGAGTTGCAAGCCCTTCAGCAGGAGCTGCTCCAAACGCGGCACGAGCATGAGCGCCAGGAACAAGCGCTGCGCGAGGCCGCAGGCGCCGCCGAGGGCCGCGTGGCGGCGCTGCGGATCGAGCTGGCGGAACTCGCACAGCGCGCCACCGCTCAATCCCGAACCGCAGAGGCCGAGAGCGCGGCGCTGCGGACCGATCTGGAGGCGCAACAGGAGTTCCACCGCAGCGCGCTGTCACGTATCCGCGATCTCGAACACGCCCTCGCGACGCACGAGAATGCCTCGCTGGTCGAACGCGAGGATCTCAGCCAGCAGGGCATCGCCTTGCTGGCCGAACGCACCCAACTTGCCGAGCGATGCGAAATCTTGGCGCAGCAACGCGCCGACACCGCGCACAGCTTGGCGGCGGCCGAGGCCCGCCTCGCCGACTTGCAAGCGACCTGCGAACGGCTGGCGAATGACCGCTCCGCACTGACCGCTGAGGCGCACGAGGCCGCCAGCACGCTCGAGTCGATGCGAGCGCAGTGGCAGGAGAGCCTCCTCACCGCCCGCGAGGCGGAAGCCCGCCTGGCCGCCGTCGCCCAGGAACGCGACGCGGCCCTGGCGCGGTCGACCGCCGTCGCGGAAGATCTCGAGTCGACGGCGGTGGCGCTCGACGCCGCGCGCGGCGATGCTCTCCAGTTGCGCGAGCAGCTCGAGGAGTTGGCCGCGCTGCGCCAGCGCTGCAGCGCGGCGGAAGCCGCCGCCGCCCAAGCCGTCGCGGAGCGCGAGCAGCTGCGGACGGCCCTCGGCGAGCGCCTCGCCGAAGGCGACATTCTGTCGGCGCGCGCCACCAGCCTGGCGGATACCCTCACCACCATTCAGCGGACGGAGGGCGAATTGCGCGGGGAGCTGCAACAGGCGCGCGCCGAGTTGGCTGCCGCCGCGCTGGTGCATCGACACACGAAGGCCGCCCACGATCGACTGGCGCAAGACTTGGCCTCGGTTCAGGAAGAGCTCGCCGGACAGCGCGCGGTAGCGGGCGAGTTCGAGGTCGGTCTGGCGGCAGCGATCCGAGCCCGCGACGAAGAAGCGCACGGCCGCGCCGCGCTGCAAGCGGCGTTCGAGCAAGCCAGAGCCGAGGCCGCGCACCTGCGCGACACCGAGCTCGAGGCGCTGCAGACTCGCCTGCTCGCCAGCGAAGCCGAGCGCGACAGCGTGCGCGCCGAGTTGCGCAAGCAGAATACCGCCGAAGAGGAGGCCGCACGCCAACGCGAAGACGCGCTGGCGCTGCGCCAGCACGTCGCTGAGCTGGAACGCCAACTCGCCGAAGCCGTCCGGATACGGGAAGCCACTGTCACGGACGACGAGACGCGCGCGGCCCTTGAGGCGATCGACGAGGACGATGGGCTGGCCGTCGAGGGTCTGCTCGAACCGCAGGATGGCGCCGACCTGGCAAGTCAAATCGGCGGCACGCCGGCTCGCTCACCGGATCGCCAGCGCGCGAACGGGGGTGGCGCAGCGCGCCTGGCTCTCGCCTCCAGCGTCGGGGTGGCGGCCGCGACTGCCGGGCGGTCTCAAGACGAACCCACCGGCATCGAACTGAAGCCTGGCGAGGCGCTGACGGTCGTTCACGTCGAAGACCAGGCCTCGCTCCACGATCTCGCCCGTACCCAGGTGGAAGGCTGCGCCCTCGCCCGCTACGCCAAACTCGCCGATCTCCCCCGTGGCGCCGGGGGCGGCGCGCATCTGCTGGCCGTCAACCTCCTGGCCCGCGACCTCGACCCCTTCGCCGTCGTCTGCGACCCGCGCTGGCAGCTCGCCGAACCGCGCGCCTTCGCCTACTTGGCCGCTGGCCCGCGCGGCCTGATCGTCGGCCTGACGGATTTCTTTCCGTTTCCCTTGGAGCCCGATGAATGCGCGACGCGCCTGCTCAATCGGCCGGGCGGCACCCAGCGCCTGCTGATGGTCAGCGACGAGATCGAAAGCATGAACGAGATCGGCGGCGTGCTCGGTCGGATCCGCTGCTCCGCCTCGCTGGCGCTCGATGGTCGTCAGGCCTGGGACCTGATCGGCCCGGTCAAGCCAGATGTCATCCTCGTCGATCTGAACCTGCCCCGCGCCGACGGCATCCGACTGATCAGCCGCCTGCGTTCGAACCCGGCGACGGCCGCGATGCCCGTCGTTCTGGCGAGCAGCAAGAAGTTCGATGCGGCGCGCTTCCGCACCGAGGCGGCCTCCGCCCTGCGCGACAGTCGGCTATCGCCCGAGGATCTCGCCGCAGCCTTCGGGCGGGTGCTGGCCGAAGTCCACACCCCACCCGCGGCAGGCGGCGCGCCACGCACGGGACTTCGCTGACGGAGCGGCGACCGACCCCCTGTCGCAGAGACGCGCTCACACACCCGCAATCGCCATTCGACTCCATGACGACGATTCTTCCAACACATTTCGACTGAAAGGGAGCTTTCCATGAACACTGTCACCAGAAACGTCCGCCCGCTCATCTCGATGGCCATCGCACTCGCATTGGCCCTCGCCGCCACTGCCTCTTCGGCGCGTGCCGAAGTCGAACCAGCCCCACCGGGGACGGTCGAATCGGGCAACGTCCCGGAACCCGTGGAGGAACCGCCGCCGATGAATCGCGGCAAAGTGTCGTTCACGGTCGGTTCCGACATCACCACTGCCTACTACTTCCGCGGCATCCTCCAAGAGCGCGACGGCTTCATCTGGCAACCGTACGCCGGCCTGAGCGTAACCCTGTTCGAAGGGGCCGACGACTCCTTCATCAACAACGTCCTGTTCACGCTTTCGAGCTGGAACAGCGTGCACAGCAACAAGACGCTGGCGAGCGGCTCGGGACCGAGCAACTGGTACGAGTCCGACCTCAGCTTCGGGCCGGTCCTCGGCTTCGCCGACTACTTTACCACCAGCCTGATCTACATCGCCTACATGTACCCCAACGGCAGCTTCCCCACCGTCCAGGAGCTCGACTGGAGCCTGAGCTTCAACGACAGCGACTTCCTCGGTGTCTTCGCACTGCAGCCGGCGATGACGTGGGCCTTCGAGCTGGAAAACACCGCCTTCGGCGATGACGAGGGCATCTACCTGCAGCTCGGCGTCAAGCCGAGCTACGTCCTGTTCGAAGAAGACTCCTACCCCGTCACCCTGGCCCTGCCGCTCACCCTCGGCCTCTCGGTCTCAGACTTCTACGAGGTCCCCGGGGTCAGCAATGACACGTTCGGCTACTTCGATGCAGGTCTGGTCGCCAGCGTGCCGCTCACCTTCATCTCGGAGGAATACGGCGCCTGGAGCTTCAGCCTCGGCGTCGACGTCCTCGCCCTCAGCGGCACCCTCGCCGACGCCAACCGCGGCGACGGCACGCAGTGGGTCGGCAAGACCGGTATCGTGATGACGTACTGAGCCACACGCCAGCCCACACGGCGGCGCGGCCGCGTTCATCCTCAAGCTCGTCGAAGGATGAGCGCGGCCGTGCCGGCCGACGAGACCGATCACACCGCCATCGAGCGCCACGGCCGATGCTTGAAACGGGCGGTGCCGGCGCGCTCCGAGACACCGTTGGCGGCGCGCTGCGCCAACTCCAGCACTTTCCCTTCCTGGACGGTCTGCATCACCCGCCCCTGCATGACGATCTGCCCGTCGACGAAGACCAGCTCCGGCTCGTTGCCGAGGGCCGAGTAGACCAGCGACGAGACCGGATTGTGGACCGGGGTGGCGAAGAAGTTGTCGAAGCGCAGCACCACGACGTCGGCCTTCTTGCCGACCTCCAGCGAGCCGATCTCGGCCTCCAGGCCGAGGGCGCGGGCGCCGTCGATGGTCGCCATCTCGAGGACCTTCTCGGCGGTCATGATGGTGGCGTCGCGGTGATAGCCCTTGTGGATCAACGCCGCGAACTTCAAGGAATGGATGAGGTTGTGGTTGTTGTTGCTGGCCGGCCCGTCGCTGGCCAGGCTGACCGTCACGCCGGCCAGCAGCATCTGCGGGATCGGCGCGAAACCGGAGGCCAGGTACATGTTACTGCACGGGTTGTGCGACACCTTGACGTCGCGCAGCTTCATGATGCGGACGTCGTGATCGTCGCAGTTGACGCAGTGCACCGCCAGCACGTCCGGCCCGAGGAAGCCGACGTGCTCCAGGAACGGCAGGTCGCGCATACCGAAGCGTTGCAGTGAGTTCTCGACCTCGTAGGTGGTTTCCGAAACGTGGAAGGTGATCAGCGCGCGCTCTTCGTCAGCGAGCTTGCGGGTCTTTTCGATCGTTTCGCGATCCACCATCCAGATGTTGCACGGCGCCAGCCCGACCTGCACGCGCGCCCCGGGCTTGTTGTACTGGCGAATCAAGCGCCGCGCGTCGGCCAAGGCGGTGTCGGCGCGCTCGATGAGGGCGGCCGGGACGCCGGTCTCGACCCCGGCAGTCACGTAGCCGCGCCCCACGACGCCGCGGATGCCGGTCTCGGTGAAGGCCTGGATGACCGGCTCGGTCAGATCCGGCCGCGGGTGGACATACATGAAGTCGACCAGCGTCGTCACCCCGGACTTGATCGACTCCACGCAGCCATGCAGAGCGCCGGCGTAGCAATCCTCGGGTCTCAGCTCGACCGCGCTCGGACCGGTCATGGTGGTAAACCAGTCCTTGAGGATGAGATCGTCGCCCAGCCCCTTGAGCAAGGTCTGAAACAGATGGGTGTGGGTGTTCACCATGCCGGGGATGATCACCCGGCCGGTGCAATCCACCACCTCGGCCTTGGGGTGCTTCGCCCGCAGGTCGGCCGTCGGCCCGACGGCGCGGATGCGATCGGCGTCGATCAGCACCGCCCCGTCGTCGATGACGTCGCGGGCCGGATTCATCGTTACCACCGTGGCATGAGCGAGTAGGCGTTCCATTCGTCTCCCCTATCTCTGTCCGCCTCCTGGCGGGATGCTCGCTGATTCGTGGCCGTCGCCAACCCGCGCCTCGATCGCGCCGGGCGCGCTACTCGGCGAGCGCGGCGAGTGCCGTCTCCCATTCGGCGAGGACTTCGCGCGTGCGCCGCTGCGGGGCGAACGTCATGCCGCCGGTGAGCCGATGACCTGCGGCGCGCTCCTCGACGACGCGCGCAACGCGCATGGCGAAACGCGCCTGCCCGGGCCGCGCCGCGGGCGGCAGCGGTTCGACCTCGCCGGCGATGCTATAGGCGGCCGGACCGTAGACGACATGGAGCAACGCGCGCCGCGTTCGTGAGAGATTGGCGGCGCTAGCACCGTCGCTGGCCAACCCGAGGCGGACGGTATGCGCGTCGGTGCCCAGCAGCTCGCCGAACGTCAGCAGCGATGCATGCGGCCAGCCCGCCGGGTCGAGCGTGACCAGCAGGGCGGCCCGGCCGACCATCAACTGCAGATCACGGCCGCCGAGGATGCGTTGCAGCACCGCCGGCAGCTCGGTTGCGCGCACCGGCGTGGTCACGGCGTCAGAATGCGCCGGCGCTGCGGATAGGCACCGGCGTCCCACACCAGCGACCCCGGCGCCGGGCACCAGCGCACGCACGGGGCGCGCTCGGGCCCCCCGCAGCCCGTGCAGCGCTCCGTCCACACCTCGTACTTCACGTTGGTGTGCAGGGCGATGACGATGGCTTCCGGCGGGCAGACCTCGCGGCAGTTGCCGCAGTCCGTGCACAGGTACCAGTCGATATAGGGCTTGTCCACCTCCTTGGCACCGCTCGAGGTCGTGCCCTCGCCGGTCATGACGCCGCTCATAACTCGACCACCGGCATCTCGATCACCGGTGCCTCGACTTGCTTGTCGTAGAGGAACTCGATCAGGCCGAGGGCCCAGTGGCGGATGCTCTCCAGGCCGCGCAGGCCCCACCACAGGCAGAGCTCCTGCACCTCGGGCGTGTCGGCGTATTTCCAGATGATGTACTTGCCGATGTCCGAGTGGTGCTTCTCCTCGACCGTCTGCACTTCGTACGGCCGCGCCAGATCGGGGTCCTTCAGGTTGTCGGCGATGTACATGATCATGTCGCCGGCGAAATCCTCGCCCGGGTAGTGCTGCCCGGCGGCCAGCACGGCCGGGTTGTAGTGCAGGCCGGGGAAGTCGATCATCGCGGCGTACATGTTGTGCGTCCAGATGTTCGGCCGGCAGGCCTCGAGTTCGAACATCTCGTAACGGGAGCGCACCCACCCCTTCTTCAGGAAGGCATCCTCCCACACCTTCATGTGGCGATGCTCCTCGTACATCTGCCGCACCAGCATGCGCTGGACGTCGAGAAACTCGCCGTGCGGCCCCTTGCTCAGCGTCATCAACCACACCGCCATCGTCTTGGTGACGTGGTTCTCGATCGCCCAGAGCTGACCCGCCTGTTTCATCCACTGCTCTTCGGTCCAGGTGGTCGGGTCGGCCTCGAGCAGGTAGGGCTGCGAGGCGTACTTCTGCTTGAGCGGCTCGAAGATCGACTCATAGAGGGCGAAGAAGCGGTGCGCGCTCAAGCGCTTCTTCTTCAGATCGGCGCGCGTGATGCCGAAGGGCGCCGCCTTCTGGCGAAAGACGCTGTCGCTGGTCAGCGTGCGTGCCGTGGTCGTCCAGTTTACCGATTCGTCTTCCGCCTCGACGGGGTCCATCATGGCCGCCTTCCTTGCGCTGGGAGCCGCTCCAGACGCCGTACGACGCCGGCGCGGCCAGCGTCAAGGGAGCGCTCGTCCGCGCAGAGGGAGCGTACGCCGTGCGCCCCTGCCGCGTGTGGATCGCGCCCGGTTGACCGTGGCGAGGCGACTGCGTTACGCCTCGCGGCCATGCCTACGACCGCCGTCTCGACTCCGAAGCTCATCGGCGCCAGTGTCACGCGCCTCGAAGATCCACGCTTCCTGCGCGGGCGCGCCACCTACGTCGACGACCTGCGGCTGCCGGGCACGCTGCACGCCGCCTTCGTGCGCAGCCCGCACGCACACGCCCGCATCGCGCGCATCGACGCCAGTGCCGCGCTCGCCCTGCCCGGCGTGCGCCGCGTCCTCACCGGGACCGATCTCGCCGGGCGCGTCAAACCGCTCGGCTACCCCTTCCGTGCCGAGATCTTCCCGCCCTCGGTGTTCAAGCAAAGTCAGTGGCCATGCCTGGCGCTCGGCAAGGTCCGCCATGTCGGCGAGGCGGTGGCCGTGGTGGTGGCCGAATCGCGCTACCTCGCCGAGGACGCGGCGGAACGCATCGAGGTCGACTACGAGGCGCTGCCGCCGGTCATCGACCCGGAGCGCGCCCTCGCCGCCGATGCGGCACTCGTGCACGAAGAGTTCGGCGACAATGTCGTGCTGCGCGCGGCGGGTGCCAGCGGCGACGTCGAGGCGGCGTTGCGCGACGCCGCGGTGGTGGTACGCGAGCGCTTCCGCACCACCCGCCACTGCGCCGTGCCGCTCGAGGGCCGGGCGACGCTCGCCGCGGTCGACGGCGAGGGCACACTGACGCTGTGGACCTCGAGCCAGACGCCGCATCAGGTACGCACCCGCATCGCCGACCTGACCGGCTTTCCCGAGCACAAGCTGCGCGTCATCGCCCCCGACGTCGGCGGCGGCTTCGGCCTCAAGACCGAGATCTTCCCGGAAGAGATCGTCACCGCCCTGCTCGCCCTCGACCTCGACGCGCCGGTGAAGTGGACCGAAGACCGGCGCGAGAACTTCGTCGGCTCCTTTCACGCCAAGGACGATCAGATCGACTGCGAGATGGGCTTCACGGCCGACGGCACCCTGCTCGGCCTGCGCGTGCGCATCCTCGGCGACCTCGGCGCCTACTCCGCCGACCCCTGGCATTCCGCCTTCGAAGCCCTGCAGATCAGCGGCATCATCCCCGGTCCCTACCGGCTGCAACACTACGCCTTCGAGGTGTGCACCGTCTGCACCAACAAGACGACGCTGAGCGTCTATCGCGGCGTCGGCGTGCCCGCGGCGGTGTGGGTGCACGAGCACATGATGGACCTCGCCGCCCGCCGACTGGGCATGGATCCGGCCGAGCTGCGGCGGCGCAACATGATTCGCCCGGATGAGTTTCCGTACCGCTCGGCCAGCGGCATGCTGTACGACAGCGGCAGCTCCACCGACGCGCTCGCGCAGGCGCTGGAGATGATCGACTACGAGGGCTTCCGGCGCCGCCAGCGCGAGGCGCGCGCCGGCGGGCGATACCTCGGCATCGGGATCTGCACCTACGTCGAGGCCACCGGCTACGGCACCAGCTCGCTGAAGGCCGCCGGCGTCGACATCGCCAGCTACGACTCCGCCAACGTCAAGATGGATCCCAACGGGAGCGTGGTGGTGAGCGTCGGCACGCTGTCGCACGGCCAGGGACACGCCACGACGTACGCGCAGATGGTGGGTGACTATCTCGGCGTGCCGATGCAGCAGGTGCGGCTGGTGCAGGGCGACACCCAGGCCACGCCCTACGGCTGGGGCACCTGGGGGAGCCGCAGCACCGTGGCCGGCGGCGGCGCGGTCATGAACGCAGCGCGCAAAGTGCAGGAGAAGATGCTGCGCATCGCCGGTCACCTGCTGGAGGCGAGCCCGAGCGATCTCGAGGTCGTGCCGGGCAGAGTCCAGGTGAAAGGGGTGCCGAGCAAGTTCGTCAGCGTGCGCGATATCGCCCGCACGGCGATCTTCTCGCCCTGGGACCTGCCCGCCACCGAGTCGTTTGGCCTCGAGGCCACCGACTACTACGACCCGCCTCCGCACGCCTTCAACAACGCCACCCACGTCGTCGAGGTCGAAGTCGACATCGACACCGGCCGAGTGACGCTCGGCCGCTACGTCGTGGTCGAGGACTGCGGCACGATGATCAACCCGATGATCATCGACGGCCAGGTGGTCGGCGGCATCGCCCAGGGCATCGGCATGGCCCTCTACGAGCAGGTCCTCTACGACGACGCCGGCCAGATCCTGACTACCAGCCTGATGGATTACCTCCTGCCCTCGGCGCTCGACGTCCCGCACGTCGACATCGGCCACCGCGAGACCCCGAGCCCGCTCACCGTCAACGGCGTGAAGGGCATGGGCGAAGGCGGCACGATCGGCGCCCCGGGAGCAATCGCCAACGCCGTCGCCGACGCCCTGGCCCCTTTCGCCGCCAAGGTGACACAGCTGCCGCTCACCCCCGAACGCGTCGTCCGCCTGGCCCGGGGTTGAGCGCGCCGACGCGCCGCATGCCGACGCGTCCCGTGGTCGGGCCGCGCGATTGACGGCGCGAAGAAGGCGCCAGACCCGACGTGTATACGAATATCGGCGCCATGCTTACCAAGCTGCAGAAATGGGGCAACAGCGACCCTTGTCCGCTAGCCGTCGGACGAGCGGTGCCAACGGGCCAGCGACACCACTGCGACGCCGATCAACGCCATCAATGCCAACAGCAGACCTCTCTGCGACGCGGCAGGCGCCGGGGCCGCTCGCGGGCGGCAGACGCCACCCGTGCAAATCCCTGATTGGCACTCCGACGGGCTGGTGCAGGCACCGCCATCGGGAACGAGGGTCGGAGTCGGGGCCGGGAGGCAGTTTCCATCACTGCACGTTCCACCCGGAAAGAAGGTGTCGGGGAAAAGGCAATTCAACTGGAAGCTCTCGATGCAGGACTCACTCTGGTTCAGCCTGCAGCAGCCGAGCTCACCGAGGTTGAAGCATTCACAGGCGTCGCCCGCCGTACGGCAGACTTGCCCGCTGGGGCATTCCCCCATGCACGTGGGGAACGTCGCTCCGCAGGACGCTTGACTGGCGAACACCGGCACCGGCTCACCCAGGTGGAAGCCCAGCGCCAGAACCGCCACCAACCCGAGCGGAGTATGCCTACGTGTCATCCCCGTACCAGCCATCGGCCCGTCCCCCCCAAGAGCGCGCCCATACCAGATGAAATCACGCGGTGTCCACGGCGCAGGGCGCTCAGCCCGGGATAGTGCTCCGCAGGTCGAAACCCGCTGCCACGAAGGGCGCTACGTTCTGTGTGCTCTTCGTGTCCGTCGTAGTTCGAAGAACAATCCCGCCTCGGGCTGCGCACCACGCGGCTTGCGCCTCAGGCCGTATTGGACCGCTTGGCGCCATTCGCGTTGACAGCGTCGGAGGCGCTTTGCTAACCCGAGCGCAGTTGAGGACTGCAGCGTGTCGGGCATCCTGATCAGGAACGGGACCGTCATCGACGGGGCCGGCAATGCGCCCGCGGCGGCGACGTCGGTCTTGATCAGGGGCAACCGAATCACCGCGGTCGGCACCGATCTGCGCCCCGCCCAGCTGGCACCACACGGAGACCTGCGCGTCATCGACGCGACCGGCAAGACGATCATGCCGGGCTTGATCGATGCGCACTGCCACCTCAGCTTCGGCCAGTCGCGCACGCAGGAGGAGCAGGACCTCTACACCAGTGTCGAGCTGCGCACGTTGCGCACGGCGTGGAATGCGAAGCTGATGCTGCGCGCCGGCGTCACCGGCATCTCGCAGCCGGGTGGCAGCTACTACATCGGCGTCGGCATCCGCGAGGGCATCCGCGAAGGCCTGATCGACGGGCCGCGCATGACGACGGCCGGCCGCTTCCTCACCACCAGCAACGGCATCAGCGACCACTATCCCGAAGCGGTCGGGATCCCGGAATCGAGCATCGGCACCCTCGCCAACACGCGCGACGAGATGCTGGCGGAAGTGCGCCGCCAGGTGAAGAACGGCGTCGACTTCATCAAGCTCGCCGACAGCCCGTACGGCGACTACCAGGCCTTCACCGGCGGCGAGATGCAGGCGATCGCCGACCTCGCGCACCAGTTGAAGAAACGCGTCACCATCCACGCCCGCGGGCCCGGCGAGGTCCTGGCGGCCGCCAAGGCCGGCTGCGACTGGATCATGCACGGCAACATGATGACCGACGAGGCGATCGAGTGCCTCGCCAGCAAGCGCATTCCCCTCGTCCCGACGCTGTTGCTGCTCGCCAACCTGGCCGATTTCGGCCATCTCGTCGGCACGCCGGTCGAGAGCCGCGATGCCTGTCGACGGCTGCTCGACGAGACCGCCGACTCGCTGCACCGCGCCCGCCGCGCCGGCGTCACCTTGGTCGTCGGCACCGACACCGGCTTCTCGGTCACGCCCTACTGCGAGTGGTACGCGCGCGAGCTCGAGCTGCTGATGCACTACGCCGGCCTCTCGGCGCTGGAGGCGATCCAGGCGGCGACGAAGAACGCCGCGTTCGTGCTCGGCCTCGACGGCGAGGTCGGCGAGGTCGCCGCCGGCAAGCTCGCCGACGTCCTCATCGTCGACGGCGATCCCGTCGCCGACATCCGCGTCCTGCTCGACCAGCGCCGCATCACCACGGTGATCAAGGACGGCCGCGTCATCGAGTTCGACGATGCCAAGCTCTTCTCACGGCCGTACGATCGCAACACGATCTTCTCGACCAGCGAGTTGACGTACGATCTGGTCTACGGCGACCGGTCGCCGGCCGCAGCGCCCCGCAATCACGAGGCCCCCTGGCCATACGAAGCAGGCAAGGGCCTCGCCTCGGATCTCAAGGAGCGCGAGCGAGCCGCCGCCGCGGCCGCCGCGGAACCGCACGACATCCGAACCTGACGAGGGGAGCGAAGTCGGCTCGGACGAGCGCCTCACCGGCCGCCCCATCCCGCGCAAGGAAGACCTCCGGCTGCTGACCGGCCGGGCCCGCTTCCTCGAAGACATCCGCCTGCCGCGCACGCTGCAGGCCCGCATCCTGCGCAGCCCCTTGGCGCATGCGCGCATCCGGCGCATCGATGCCGCGCGCGCGCGCGCGTTGCCGGGCGTGCACGCCGTCCTCACCGGGCGTGACCTGGTCGGCAAGGTCGAGCCGTGGGGGCATCAGACGCAGCACCTGCCGGCGGGCGAGCGCTTCCCGTTCGCGGTGGGCACGGTCCTCTATGAAGGCCAGGAGGTCGCCGCCGTCGCCGCCGAAACCAACCATCAGGCACGCGACGCGATCGAGGCCATCGCGGTCGACTACGAAGAGCTGCCGGTGGTCATCGACCCCGAGGAGGCGATGCGCGACGGCGCGCCGCTGGTGCAGGAGACGATCCGTTACGAGCGCGGGCGCGGCAACGTGTTCGACGTCTACACGGCGCGCATCGGCGACATCGCCGCGGCGCGCGCCGAGGCCGCCGTCGCGGTGCGCCAGGCATTCGTCACCAACCGCATCGTCGGCGCGCCGCTCGAACACCACGGCTGCCTGGCGGACTACGACGGCGCCACCGACAAGTTGACGGTCTACACCTCGACGCAATCCGTCTACCTCATCCGCGATCTCCTGGCCGAGACGATCCACCTGCCGGCCAACCGCATCCGCGTCATCGCCGTCGACGTCGGCGCCGGCTTCGGCAACAAGGCCGACCTGTTTCCCCACGAGGTGATCGCCACCGTGCTGTCGATGCAGCTCGGCCGCCCGGTGCAGCTCGTGCTATCGCGCGCCGATGTCTTCCGCGCCACCACCGCGCGCTGCAATCAGGTGCGTTACGCCGAGCTCTACGCCGGCGCCGACGGACGCCTGCTCGGCTACAAGGACTACGTCATCCACAACGCCGGCGCGGCCTCGATGTGGGGCAATCAGGTGCTGCCGCTCGGCACCCACATCGGGCTGACCGCCTACCCCCTGCCACACGTGCACGTCGACGGCTACGCCGTGCATACCAACACCACCCCGGGCGGCGCGCTGCGCGGCTTCGGCGTGCCGCAGACCGTGTTCGCCCTCGAGTCGCTGGTCGATATGGCGGCCGAAGCCATCGGCATGGATCCGGTCGAGTTTCGCCTGCGCAACGTCGTGCGCGCCGAGCAGTGCCCGTTCACCAACCCGATGGGCCACGTCATCGACAGCACCAGTCTCGCCGATTGTATCGACAAGGCGGCCGAAGCCGTCGACTGGCGGCGCCACCGCCGCGAGCGGCGGCCCTTCGAGGGCGTCGGCTTCGCCATCTCGATGAAGCATACCAGCGGACGGCATCCGAACGTCGACACCGATCTGTCGTCGGCGCGCCTGAAGCTGGAGACCGATGGCACGGTCAGCGTCTACTCGAGCGACGTCCCGCACGGTCAAGGGCACCAGACGATGCTCTCACAGATCGTCGCCGACATCGTCGGCGTCGGCTACGACAAGATCGAGGTCCTCAGCGCCGACACCGAGACCTCCCTCTTCGGCCTCGGCACCTACGGCAGCCGCGCCGCCGCCGTGCTGGGCGCGGCCGTGCAGCGGGCGGCGGAGATTCTGCGCCAGCGCATCCTGCGCCTGGCGGGGCATCTGCTGGAGGTCAGCGCCAGCGACCTGGAGATTCGCCGCGACACGGTCTTCGTCCGCGGCGTGCCGAGCAAGTCGATGGCGCTGGCCGAGGTGGCGGGGGTGGCGGCCTTCGAAACGCATCGCTTGCCGCCCGACGTCGCGCCCGGATCGCTCGAGGCCTCCTTCACCTACGACACGCCGACGCAAGTGCTCAGCGCCACCAGCCACGGCAACATCGCCGTGACCTATTCGGGGGCCGCGCACGCGGCGCGAGTGCGCGTCGACCCCGGCACGGGGCGCTGGACGATCATCGACTACGCGATGGCGCACGACAGCGGCAGCGTCGTCAACCCGCTGATCGTCGGCGGACAGCACCAGGGCGCCTTCCTGCACGGCTTCGGCATGGTCTTCGGCGAGGGGGTCGTCTACGACCAGGGCGGGCACATGCTCAATCCGTCGTTCACCTCGTATCTGGCGCCCTACGCCCCCGATCTGCCGGACCTGTCGAAGATCTACGAGGTGCCGGCGCCTTCCACCGTCGTACCCGGTGGGCGCAAGGGCGCCGGCGAGTCCGGCACCGGCCCGGTCGCGCCGGCGATCGCCAACGCCCTCTACCACGCCATCGGCGTGCGCTTCACGGCTCTGCCGATCACGCCCGACAAGGTGCTCGACGCCCTGCGCGAAAAGGCCGCGCGCGGGGTGGCGGCGCTCATGTATCCGTACGACGTCCCCTCCGCGCCCGGGCCGCACGCCTGGCCCGACGCCGCCCGATGAAGCCTTTCGCCTTCGTCTCTGCCGCATCGCTCGAGGAGGCCCTCAGCGCCCTGGCCACGCGCGGCGACGGCGCCCGGGTGCTGGCCGGCGGGCAGAGTCTGCTGTTGCTGATGAAGGAGCGACTGCAGAATCCGGGCGCGCTGATCTCGATCGGCCGCATCGCCGAGCTGCGCGGCCATCGGCGCGCCAACGGCGCCATCGAGATCGGCGCGGCGACCACCTACTTCGAGCTCGAGCGCGCCGAGATGGGCGGTGGTGCGAGCGCACTGGTGGGTCGCGTCTGCGCCGACGTCGCCGACATCCCGGTGCGACGGATGGGGACGATCGGCGGCGCGCTCTGTCAGGCCGACCCGCAGTTCGACTTTCCCGTCGCCGCCGTAGCGCTGGCGGCCGAGGTCGAGCTGACCTCGGCGCGCGGACGCCGCACCGTGGCGGTGTCCGACTTCCTCCAGGGACGCGGTCGAACCGCGTGCGCGCCGGACGAGATTCTGACCCTGGTGCGCTTTCGCGCCGGCGCCGCCGCCGCGGGAGCGGCGTTCGAGAAGTTCGGCTTGCGGCGCTTCGACCCGGCGATCGCCTCGGTCGCTTGCGTCTTGCACCTCGGCGATGGCGGGACCATCGCCGAGGCGCACATCGCCTGCGGCGGCGTCGCCGAGGTGCCGGTGCGGGCCGCGGGCGCCGAGAATGCCGTCGCCGGCCAACGCGTGAGCGAGGCGCTGGCCGCGGAAGCCGGTCGGCTGACCGCGGCCGAGCTCTCGCCCAGCCTGGCGAACCCCTTTTTCTCCGCCGACTATCGGCGTCAGCTCATCGGCACGCTCGTCACCCGGGCGCTGTTGCGCGCTTACGCCGACGCCGTGGGGCGGTGAGTGCCATGGCGCGCGTCTCGCTGACCCTGAACGGGCGGTCGCTGAGTGCCGACGTCGACGAGCGCACCCTGCTCGTCGAGCTGATCCGCGATGTCGCCGGGCAGACCGGCACGCACGCGGGATGCTGGGAGGCGCGCTGCGGCTGCTGCGCCGTGCTGCTCGACGGCGGCGCCGTCAAGTCGTGCAACGTCCTGGCGCTGCAGGCCGACGGCGCCTCCGTGGTCACCGTCGAGGGGCTGGCGCGCGAGAGCGAGGCGAAGGCCGCGGGGGGCGAGACCACCCTGTATCGCCGGCGCCTCGACGAGGCCAACCTCCACCCCTTGCAGGCCGCCTTCCGCGACCACGGCGCCGTGCAGTGCGGCTTCTGCACCCCGGGCATGCTGATCGTCCTGCTCGACTTCCTGCAGCGCCACCCCGAGCCGAGCGCCGAGGCGGTGCGCGAGGCGATCCGCGGCAACCTCTGCCGCTGCACCGGCTATCAGCGCATCGTCGACGCGGCACTCGATGCGGCGGCGCGAATGCGCGCGGCGCGAAACCAGGCACCGCAGACCTAGGAGAGCCCCCGATGGCCAATCCCCGCAGGCAGTCGATCAACCCGCCGGGCGTCGGCAAGCCGATCAAGCCGTACTACGCCAACTGCGTGAAGGTGGCGCCCGGTCCCCTGCTTTTCGTTTCCGGCCAGGTGCCGATCGACGAGCAGGGCAACACCGTCGGCGGCGACGATCTGGCCGCCCAGGGCCGCCAGGTGTTCGCCAACCTCCGCACCATCCTGCGGGCGAACGGCGCCGACCTGTCCGACGTGGTGAAGCTGACGCTATTCGTCACCGACATGCGCGCCGTTCACGAGCTCACCGCGCTGCGCAGCGAGCTGTGGCCCTCCGATGGCCCCGCCAGCTCGCTGATCGAGGTCTCCGCCCTCGCCAACCCGAAGTGGCTCATCGAAGTCGAAGCCGTCGCCGTCGTGCCGTGAGGCCCGGGGTGGCGGCGAGAGGCGCACGGCACCGACCCGGCGAGGGGATAGTGTCCTAGTTGAAGATTGCAGGGCCACTCCACGGTGCACAGAGCGAGCGGAGCGCGTTGCGGGACAAGCACTCTCCGCTCATCCTGAGCCCGTCGAAGGATGAGCGCGGTCTTTTTCGCCATTCCCAGGGCCGATCATTGCGCGCCCCTCCGGAGCTCAGCGTGCGGTCGGGCGAATTCCGACACTACCCAGGCGGGAGCTGGCCGCGCGGTTGACAGGGGCGCCCTCGGCAGCGCAGCGTGCGCGACAACGAGAACAGCGCGGCTCACACAGCCATACCAACGAACTACACGACAGGGGGAAGCGCGATGGCAGAGCGCAAACTACGCATCATCGTGACCGATGCCATCAAGTTCGGTTGCGAGGAGCGACTCGGGCAGATCATGCGCGAGCGCTTCATTCCCGCCTTGCGCAAGCAACTGCCGGGGTTCAAGTGGACCGTCTATCGACCGGTCATCGGCGGCAAGCTCGGCTTGATGATCCTCGTCGCCAGCGGCGTGACGGCCGAGCAGATCGTCAACTTCGATGAGTGGATCGTCAGCGCCCTGGAACGCGAGCATGGCAAGGCCGAGGCGAGCCGCTATCTCAAGGACTGGTACGACGGCCTCCATTCCTCGGAGTACATGGTGGTGGTCGAGGACCCAGACTGGTCGAACCAGTAACCCACCGATCGTCCGCTGCAGCCCGCGCCGAGGCACAGCGCGGGCCGTAGCGTGCGCGACTCAGTCGACTCGTCCGCGCAACTGGATCAGCTCGACCTTGTAGCCGTCGGGATCTTCGAGAAAGGCGATCTCGGTCGTCCCGCCCTTCATGGGACCCGGCTCGCGCACCACTTTCGCGCCCTGTTTTCGAAACCCATCGCAGGCGGCGTAGATGTCGTCGCAGCCCAGGGCGACGTGCCCGTAGGCGTTGCCGAGGTCGTACGCCTTCGTATCCCAGTTGTGCGTCAGCTCGAGCACCGTCGTGTCATCCTCTTCGCCATAGCCGACGAACGCCAGCGTGAAACGCCCGGACGGGTAGTCCGTCTTGCGCAGCAAGCGCATCCCGAGCACGTCGCAATAGAAGGCGAGCGAGCGGTCGAGATCGCCGACCCGAAGCATCGTATGGAGCATGCGCATTCTGCGACCTCCCCGCGCGGCGTTTTCTGCGGTCTTCAGTGCGCGCTCTACCGCGCCGCAGCGCAACCCGTCAACGCCGGCTCCCCCTTCTCCCGCAGTCCCGGCGGGAGAGGGAACCGCCGCACTGCGATCACGCCTCCGCGCTGACCTGCTGCGCGTACCACGCCGCGAACGCGCGGACGTAATCTTCCTTGGGACTCAGCGGGGAGCGCGTCGCGAAGCGGCTCTTGGTCGCGCCCTGCACGCCCAGGTGAGCGAAGAAATCCTCATCGTTGATCTGAAACCAGAAGCGTTTCGCCTCCTCGAGCCTCTCCTGCACCTCCGGGTGGCCGAGGCGATCGCGATGGAAGAGAAGGTCGGTGTAGAAGCGGACGCGGCCGGGTCCGACGGGGAAGAGCCGCGTGACCAGCGTCTGGTCGGGGCCCGGGCCGATCCAGTAGTTGGGATAGATGAAGAACAGGTACAGGTTCTCACGCTGGTGGGCCGTGAGCCCTGGCAGTGGCGGAAACAGCCCGGGCATGGCGGGACGTCCATCCTCTGCCGTCACCAGCGCCTCGCGCGCCGTGCCGCAGCCGTTCAGCGCGTAGTGACCGTTGTCCGGCCGGTACCAGATCAGCTGAATCGGCCACAGCCAGTGCACCGATTTTCGGTGCAAGCCGATGTGGTGGTAGCAATCGCCGTTGTCTTGCGCCACCTTCCAGTCGAACGGCAGCTCGCCGTAATCGCGCGACGCCACCGTCACCCATTCGGACAGCCGGAACTCCTTCAGATCTTCCCGCAGCGGCTCGAGTCGAGGGCCGAGCGGCTCCGCCCGCCCATCGAGATTGACGAAGACGAACCCTTCCCACACCTCGTGCCGGATCGGGACCAGCCCGCGCTCGCTGCGCCGAAATGACACCGCATCGGTCATTTCGGGCGCGCCGCGCAGGCGTCCGTCGAGCTCGTAGGTCCAGGCGTGGAACGGGCACTCCAGCGCGCCGGCGTTGCCGCTGCCCTGGCAGACCGGCATCCAGCGGTGTCGACAGACGCGCGACAGCACGTGCAGCGCGCCGCGGTTGTCGCGGGTCAGCACCAGCGGCTCGTCGATCACATCCACCGACATGAAGTCGCCAGGCGAGGCGACCTGGTCCTCGCGTCCGACCAGCAGCCACCCAGGGCGAAAGATCCGTTCACACTCGAGCTCGAACAGCTCCGCGCAGTCATAGACGTCGGGCGGCAGGCTCATCCCCTCGGCGTTCCCCGACGCCGCGATCTGCCGCAGCTCCTGGAGGATCGCCGCCAGCGAACGCTTGCCGCGCCGCGGGGCCCTGTCGACGGTCTGCAGCACGCCCTGATTCATCGGCTCACACCTGCGCGAAGTGGTGTTTCGTTCATCGTCACCCTCGTCGGCGGATTCGCGAACGGCCGGCGGCCCGGTAGCCCCCAAGCACGCCGTGTCGGCTGTTGTCAACGGAGAAAGGGCGCGCGGGGGGAGTTCACCGCCGACGGCACCGCCGAGTCGTTGACCCGGCCGCGCGAGCCTGTTACGAACCCTCCCCGCTCGTTCGCCCGGGTGCCCCAGGCGATGCGGGATGCACGGCAAGTGAAGAGGCTCGAGACGGTGGGGATCAGTTTCGATTTTTCCGGACAAGCCGCCCTGGTGACGGGCGGTTCGAGCGGCCTCGGAGAGGCGATCGCGCTGGCACTGGCCAAGAGCGGAGCCAAGGTCGCGGTGGTCGGACGCGACCAGACGCGCTTGGCGCGCGTCCGCGAGGCGATCGCGGCATACGGCGTCGACGCGCTCGGCTTGCGAGCCGACGTGCGCCAGCGGGCGGATGTGCGCCAATCGATCCAGACTGCGCTGGACCGCTTCGGCAAGATCGACGTCCTGGTCAACTCGGCGGGTGTGTTTCGCACCGCCCCGGCATTCGACACCAGCGATGAAGAGTGGGACGACATCCTGGCGACCAACCTCACGGCCACGTTTCTCTACTGCCGCGAGGTCGGACGGTCGATGGTGGAGCGGGGGTATGGCCGCATCGTGAACGTCGCGTCGGTCGACGCGTTCACCGCCGTGCCAACCGAGGTCGCGTATTGCGTCAGCAAGTCCGGGGTCGTGGCGCTGACGCGCGTGTTCGCCGTCGAGCTGGTCAAGTCCGGCGTGCACGTCAACGCCGTCGCACCCTGCGATTTCAACACCCCGGCGATCGCCGAGTACATGTCGGTGCCCGAGAACCTGGCCGCGACGCTCGCCGGCGTGCCGGTCGGCCGCATCGGCGAGCCAGCCGAGCTCGTGCCAGCGGTGCTCTACCTCGCCTCGCCCGAGGCGAGCATGGTCGTCGGCCATACGATCATGGTCGACGGCGGGCGCAGCATCATTTGAACTGAGCGACGAACGAGCAGCAGTAGGTTGGGAGATGTCGATGGATCGCGCTTTCGCGGCGTCCTCTGCGGCGGTGCACGGGTCGGTGGGCAGTGCCCGCCCCTCGTTCTCACCCGAGACCGAGGCGACCCTCGAGGTGATGCGGGCCATGGCCGAGACCGGCAATGCCGAGTGGAGCTCGCTGCCGCCGCAGGCCTTCCGCTCGGCGGAGATCTTCGCGCTGGAGAAGGAGAAGATCTTCCGCGCCGGCTGGGTGATGATCGGCCGCGCCGACCAGGTGCGAAACCCCGGCGATTACATGTGCGTCGACGTCGTCGGCGAACCGATCGTGATGCTGCGCGATCGCGACGGTACGCTGCGGGTGCTGTCGCGGGTCTGCCGCCACCGCTGGATGGACGTGTGCAGCGGCACCGGGAACGCCAAACAGCTGAGCTGTCCCTACCACGCCTGGACCTACAACCTCGACGGCTCCCTGCGCGGCGCCCCGGCGATGGAGGCAACCCCGGGGTTCGACAAGCGCAAGATCCGCCTGCCGTCGATTCGCCATGAGGTGTGGCAGGGCTTCGTCTACGTCAATCTCGATGAGCGGGCAGAGCCGCTGGCACCGCGGCTGGCGCCGTTGGAGCAGGAGATCCGGGAGTTCAAGCTCTCCGAATGGCGCGTGGTGAAGAGCCAGGACTTCGGCGAGCTGCCGTGGGATTGGAAGGTGTTTCAGGATAACGGCGACTGCTACCACCACGTCGGCATCCACCGCGACACCTTCGAGCGGGATTATCCCGGCCTGGGCGCCTGGGACTCGCCGAACAACGGGCACTACACGCTCATCTGGTGCCGGGCGGGGCAGAACAACATCGCCGCCGACGAAGACGGCCAGCCGATCATCAAGACTCTCTTCAGGCCCCTCAGCGGCCTGACCGAGCATCAGCGCTTGAACCTGTGCCTCTTCTACGTCTTGCCCAACTTCTGGGTCTTCCCGAGCCCCGACCTGGGTCTCTACATGCGCGTCTTCCCGCTCGGGCCCGGCCGGCTGCACATGATCCTCGACTACATGGTACCGCCGCACGTGCTCGAGGACCCGGAGCTCGCCGACAAGCTGGCGCAGGTCGAGCGCTACGCCGACCTGTTCAACAGCCAGGACATCAGCGTGTGCTCGGCCGTGCAACGCGGCCTCGAGAGCGCGCACGCCGCCCGGGGCCCCTACAGCAAGCTCGAAGGGCACAATCGCGATTTCGCGCTTTGGGTAGCGCGGCAACTGACAGCGTGAGGCGGTGACATGATCCCTCGGCGGCGCGGTCGCGACACCGTACGCGAGCTTCTCGTAGCATGCCTGGGAGGATCTGCGGGGTTACCGCGCCGCGGTGGTGCGCTGCGTCATCGACACGGCGCAGGTCGACGCCCTGCTGCTGACCGGGTTCGACCACATCCGCGGCCTGACGACGACCAGCTACGGGCCGTGAAGCCGACAGCCTTGCGCGTCCCTGCGCCTCCGCGGTCAGGTTTTTGCTCGCACCAAGACTAGCGCCGCTGCGACGCCTGCAGGATGAGCGGCTGGTGCGCGGCGCGGGGTGCTACGTCGACGACCTGACCCTGGCCGGCTTGCTGCAGTGCCTCGGACTCCGACCGGGCTCTTGATGGTTCGCCTGCGCCATGCGGATTACCTTACGTCTTGGTCTCATCGCCACAGGGATGGGATTGGCAATAGTCCTGCTGTTTCTGGCCGGTGTACTGCGATTCAACTACCCAAGCCCATCGCGGTTTCCCGTCCACGGTATCGACGTTTCACATCATCAAGGTCCGATCGACTGGGCCGCGGTGCGACGCTCCGGGATATCGTTCGCCTTCATCAAGGCGAGCGAAGGGGCCACCCTGCGTGATCCCCGGTTCGTCGCCAACTGGAGCGGCGCTGCGGCGGCGGGCCTGGATCGCGGCGCCTACCATTACTTCTCGTTTTGCACCGCAGGAGAACCGCAGGCCGCGAACTTCATCCGCACGGTCGACCCGGGGCAACGGATGTTACCACCCGCGGTCGATGTCGAGTTCAGCGGAAATTGCGCCAGCCCGCCGCCTGTTCAGGCGATCCGGAGGGAACTCACCGCCTACCTTCGCCGCCTCGAAGCGGCCTACGCGAGAGTACCGATCATCTACACGACCTACGAAGCCTACGCCGAGATCATCGCTGGCCACTTCCCGGACCACGCCATGTGGGCGAGAGATATTCTCTGCGAGCCGCGCCTCGATGGTGGGCAGGTCTGGACGTTTTGGCAGTATACGGATCGTGGGCGCATTTCAGGGATCGGTGCGTTCGTCGACCTCAACGTCTTTCGCGGCGGCGTCGAGGAGTTTCGATCGTGTTCATCGGCGCGCCGCTGTGTCTAGTCATCATGGAACGACCGGCTCCGTTTCGCAGCGTCGTAGGTTAGGCTGC
>CAYYWP010000016.1:0-22376 GCA_964475125.1 uncultured Binatia bacterium (SeqCode)
GCCACCCGCGTACGCACCCTCGGTGAGGTCGCCGACGAGGACCTCCCGGCCCTGTACAGCGGTGCCCTGCTGTTCGCATATCCATCCTTGTACGAGGGCTTCGGTTTGCCCGTCCTCGAAGCCATGGCCTGCGGTGTACCGGTGCTGACTTCGACCGCCGCGTCGCTGCCCGAGGTGGCCGGTGACGCCGCTCTCCTCGTCGACCCACACGACGAGAACGCCCTGACTTCCGGACTCGCGCGTTTGCTCAACGACGGCGAGTTGCGGGCAGAGCTTGCCGCTCGCGGCCCAGCTCGTGCGGCCCAGTTTACTTGGGCACGCTGTGCCTCGGAAACCCTGACTGTCTACCGCGAGGCACTCTCGTAGCCGAGCGCTGGCGGGACAGGTCGAATGGTCACCGGGACACGTAACTACGCGGCTACTGCGAATCCCACTGAGCCCGGCATTCTCCTGGGCCAAGGCGGCGTTGAACTTGCACACAGCTCGGCGATCACCGGCGCCTGCGCCCCGACCCCCACTTGCGCCCCCGCCGTCTTCCCCACGCCATCCACTACGCTGAAGATTCACCGGGGCTCCAATCCACCAGACCTGCTTTCTTTACTTTACAGCTCAAACCCCATTTCCTCGATCCCCACGCCGAGCAAGCGCGCATCATCCCCCTGCTTGAGCTCTGCGGGAGAAATGGGCTGCGGAGGCGTGAGTTCGATTGTGCGAACCAAATGATCCGGCAGGCTCAACTTGATCCGGTGCTCGCTCATCTGTTCGGACAAGGGGACAGACACGCTCACTCCTCCGACGCTCACCAGCAGGGGCTGGCCAATGTTTGGACCAAATCCGGCCACCTTCAATACCAACGAAAACTCTCTTGGTAACGGATCAACGAACTGGATCTTTACTGAGCGCCGGACCCGCGCGTCAGACCACCTCCCCCATGGCTCAGGCGGCGCTAGGCCATCGATCTCGGCAACAAAGAGAGGGAGCGCTCGCTTCCGGAAATCGATCCCATCCCGCAAAGTCGCCGGAACGCGCACCCCAAACTTATCCGCGTGGAATCCCGCAAGATCCATGATCTCCCGAGAGGCCATCTTTCTCTCCACAACCGGAGCACCGGAGAGTAGTTGGTAGAAGGCGATCGTATTGTCGGGGTGGACGAGGGTAGGCCCGCCGCCGAGCAGGCGCCGCAACTCTCGCTCGACCGCCTCGCCCTTATCCGGAAACCCCCTCCTGTCTACGTACACCCCGCCAAATCCGAGTCTCTGTATTGCCGCCACTTGATCCGCCATCGGCTCCTGCGACAGATACCGATAAAACATGTCGCCCTCCCGCCCCCTCATTGCACCGTAACTCCAACGCAGCGTACCAGAGTGAAGAAACCCGACCACCATGGCGTAGTCCTGTAAACCATGAAGCACCCCGGCTTCCGGAAACGCCACATAGGGCAACTGGTAGATCGCAGCTCCAACAGGGAGGGAGGCCTCGATCCGCCCCACAAATTCTCGGTCAGCGATGAAGCGGCGATGGTACTCCTCGTTGCACATCGCACAAGTCGGAGGTGTTTCGTCCCAGAGGGCAAGTACGCCGACCACCACAGCGCAGCCGAGCGCCAGGAGAGAACGCCGTCCCGTTGATGCGTACCGCGTCAGCAAGTACTCGCAGTGCAGAAAAAACGTCGCGATTGCGGAAAACGCTACGAATATGCTCACGCGGTTCCAGGCGCGAATCATCGGCGACACTAGCAGGGCAAACAGCACGCCTGCGCCGCCAACCGTCGCCACAAGAAACAACCCAAGAGACAAGAGCCCGAGAAAGACCATTCGCTGGTCGACGCGCCGCCCGGCCGCACTCCAGAACACAGCGGCCACAGAGAGAAACAACCCCACAGACCCAACCATCCCTAGGGACGCGCTCTCGTTCTCGTTCACCAATGGAAACTCACGCCTATACCGTTGCGCAACATCTCGTAGCGGCGCGACCCGATGCCACGCGGCAGGGAGCACCATTTGCGTCAGTTTCAGTCCGAATCTTTCCGACTCCGCCGGAATTCTGCGAGCCCCCTCTGGATTCGGCCCAAACTCCCACTCGTACCAAAGGTTGGGCGCTACATTGACAACCACACCTGCGACAACGGCGATCGCGGCGCCGGCACCACATAGGAGAATTCGGTTTTCTCGCAGAACCAGCGCACCCAACAGACCCGACACGCAAAGCACAATGGCCCCAAAGGCGGCGTAGTACACGCCGAAGGATGCCAGCACGCACAAGCCGATGCCGGAGGCCAGCGTGCGGCACCAGAATCGGCGGTCGTTACTGAAAAGCGGCGCCCCAACGAACAGGCGGTATCCACTATGGATGAACAACGGGACGACGAAATACCAGGCCAACAGAGGGTGAGCGATGCGAGCGAAATGAAAAGGCAAGAACACGAACAGCAAGGTTCCGCTCGCAGCAAGAGCTCGACACAGACCAAAGACGCGCAGCGTGCCGTAGGCGAATGGCACAGTGACGCCGAATCCCAGCAGGAAATAGAGCTTCAGCGCCACGACAGACGACCCGAAGCAATGTCCCAGCGCCTTGAGAGTCAACAAGCTGCCCATGTCGGACATGGGATAATCGAAGAAGTCGGCCCCAAACGGATAACCCAACCTCGCATTGTACAGATACGAGCCCTCAAGACCCTTTTGCACCAGGGACAGCATCGCGAGTCCATCCCCCTCGTAGGCGAACGGATACTCGCCATTGAAGACGCTCCAAGGCGGCGCGCCAGTAACGATCGCGCTGGCAACACACACCGCACCCAAGGACAGCGGAAACCAAAGAAGCAACTCCCTCCACAACAACCCCGCCAACGATGGCAATCCGGCCCCATGGCAGTCCATCGGACTTCTTCACAGGACTCGATTCAGAGAGAGATACTCATCATAGTCGCGAACGTAGTCGCTCTCTCTGTACACGTCGGAGGCTAGTACCAAACAGACCGTTCCAGGATCGAAGTTTCTCTCTGCAGCCCAGATCAGCGGGGGGAGGTGCAAACCCTGCCACGGGCGATTCAAGTGAATCATACCCTGGGATGTTCCGTCATCCACCGCCACGTCGAAACTGCCAGACAGGCAGATGAGAAACTGGTGCAAGGTGCGATGGGCGTGGGCGCCGCGACTCTCCCCAGTGGGCACGTCGTAAATGAAAAACAGCCGTCTGATCGCAAACGGGATGTGGGCGTGCCCCTCCACGAACGTCAGATTACCCCGCGGATCATTGATCTTCGGCAGCGAGAGAATCCTGCACGCGTTGATCCTTGTCTTGAGGTTCATAAGCGGCCTTTTCTCGAAAGAGCGATCGCATCAGCACATACATGCAGGGCGTCGACGCCAGGACTACGATAACAGGCGCAGTCTTCGGGGACACACCCATAGCCTCGACGAGAATCCACAGGAGCGAGAGACCAATGCCGTAGTTCAGCGCACACGCGAAAGGATACACTCGTGCCGAGTGTAGCTGCGGGCGGCGTCCAAATACCCACGCCGCGTTCAACACGTACCCCACGCCTATTCCGATGGCGTAGGCCAGTGAGTAGGCCCACCGATAGGGCAGTATCACGAGCGCCGCCAGATAGAGAGCGTAGGTGAGTACAGTGTTAAGGGCGCCGGCCACGAGAAAGCGCGGAAAGGTCATCTCACCAGACCTCCTCAATGACCGTTTCCGGGCGCTTGTTGGTCTCGTCGAAAATCCGCCACAAATACTCGCCGATGATGCCGAGCGTGAGAAGAATCAATCCGAGCAGGAAGGTGATGAGGGAGACGAGAGTGGCGAAACCTTCGACCGGGATTCGGCGAAAGAAGGCGTGCGTCAAAACGCTACCGCCGTACAGAAAGCTGCACAGCGACACGATCACCCCGATCCCCGAAACGACACGCAACGGCGTGATTGAAAAGCCCAGCATGACATCAAGGAAGGTGTGGAACTTCTTCCAAAACGTCCAGCGGGACCTTCCATGAGCACGGCCACGGCGATGATATTGAAGCACGTCAGGCTTATAGCCCAGCCAATAGGCGAGAAGCGGTGTGAAGACACTCTTGGAACTGTTGAGCATGTGAGGGAGGAAGGCTTTATCCATCAGCGCGATGTCGTAGCCCCCTTCGGGGTAGTCAGGGATCACCAAGGCGCGGAGAAGCTTATAATAGAGTTTCGAATAGATCCGCGACACGAGTGGGTCATCCCTGGTGATGCGCTCGCAAATGACGAATTTCGCCCCGGCAAGCCACCGGTCGACCATCGCCGGCACAAGCTGCGGCGGATCCTGCAAATCGGCGGCAAGAATCATGAAGGCGTCACCGCGAACAAACCGAAAGCCAGTTTTTGAGCAGTGCACGGCACCGAAGTTGCGGGTGAGCTTCGCCACTGTCGTCCTTGGCCGCTGCGCTTTGAACTCCAGGAGGAGAGACAAAGACTCATCCCCGGAACCGTCATCGACGAAAATCAGTTCTAGCGCAACCTCACGTTCGGCCAAGGCGAGTTCGAGTTCGCGGAGCGCCTCAAACAGCAGCGGCAGACTGCCGGCATTGAAATAGACCGGCACCACGATGGAAAGGGTCTTCATGATCCCTTATGACAACGCTAACTCGTAATGTTCATGCGCCACACCGCCGCCGCCAAATTCCCACTTGAAGCGATAGAGGCCGTCGTTTAACACCAACCCGCCCTCTTCGTTACTCGTCCCAAAGTCGAAATAGCGCGCGGACGTGCGTTCCGCCGCGGCGATGGCGTCCTCGAAGACCGCATCGAGTGCGGACACCGCATACCCTCTTGCACTGGAGGCGATGTATTGGGCGTGCCACACGCGAGCGGAAGTAAACACCACGATACCGGCTTCCACGCGCCCATCCATGAGCGCGCACCGAAGCTGGATACTGTCGAAAAAGCGCTCCATCAGGAGCGCGAGCTCATCGATCGAGTGAACCGGCTTTGCACCATACTTGCGGTCCAGATTGTCGGCCACGACCTCCCAGAGACCGGCGAGCAGCTGGGTACCGCAGGCTAACGTGACGGACTTGAGTGCGTTTTGGAGCCCGCGACGGCGGCGACGGCTTGGGGGGCGGCGGGCGTGCAAGTCAATCGCGCACGACAGATCACAACGGACCCGCCGTGCGCCGACCCGAAACAGCGCGTACAAGTCGTCTTGCGACGGAACCTGTGCATACGCATAGGGTAGTGGCTTATAGATGAACTTGACGTACCCCAATTGACGGTAGTGGACCCTCAGATACTCAAACGCCTCGACCATCCGCGTCCCGCTGAGGCGCCCCTGATGCACGAGACCGCCATAGGTCGCACCGGGATGACTCACGACCGCCGTCGGTTCATCAAGGGCCCGAGCGGCAGGAAGCACGCCGACCAGTCGTCCTGAATCATAGAGGAGCACGGAGGCATCTTCGAAGCGATCGCGGTGATACCCAAGAAACTTCCGGGTGTGCAAGAACGTACCGTTGCCCGCTCCAGAGCACCAAGCATCCCAGAGGCTCTCGTGTTTAGGCGCATAGTGGACAGCCTCGATATTCACGCTATCAACTCCGCCACCGCTACCCCTCGCTCCCCGAATCCGTTGCCGTTGTAGAAGCAATAGGTATGGCCAGCAACGGAGATCACCGCCGAATACATCATTGCGTGGGAATCGAACGCGCCTGGTGAAACGTCGAGCCCGAGCTCGCCGTCTTTGCGGATCCAGTGTATACCGTCCGCGGACTCGGCGTAGCCCAGGCGATAGGCGCCAAGAGAGCGCCGACGAATCGAGTAATAGAGCTGGTAATCGTCAGGGCCGCGTTTGACCACCCACGGCCTACCAAATCCGTGCTCGTCTGAGTCGGCCAGTGTGAGGGAGCGCGTGCCCTCGGGTTGCCACCGAATCCCATCCTCCGATTCCTGGTAACGTAGGTCATAGACAGGGCGAGCTTTGCCGTCGACCTGGGTCCATTCACTCCCCGCCACATACCAGAGCTTCCACACGCCACCTTCTCGCAGGACAAAAGGACTGGCGCGAAAATAGAGTTCCTCTCCGCTTCGGTCGAGGATAGGCGCGCGGCTATGCCGCCTAAACGTTTTCCCTCCATCGTGGCTAACCGCGAGGCCGGTCAGGATCCGATACGGCACCAGGGTGCACAGCTCGAAACCGGAGTAATACATCCAAGTCAAGCCCGGCTCGGGCTCGACCACGCATTGAGCCACGACGCCGTTCTCGTCAAAGGTTCCTGGTTCACCGATGTCCAGTACCGGTTGGGCGACCACACCCACCACACGCGTCGGGTCGGCCGCAGCGACATCAACCGCGGTCGGGCGTCCGCGCCCCTGTGCGTCGCGACAGGTTGTGAATATTCGAACAACCTCATCGTTCAGCCGGAAGGGGGTTGGCGACATGGCGTGCGAGACCGCCCAGGCACTGTGGCCATCCGGTCCCCACACGAGACCCAATTTCCGCCAGCGCATCTCATCCTTCCCGCAAGCGGAAAAAGCGCCGCGCCGGTATTTCCGCCGGGTCGGGCTGAACGCCACTGAAGAGGGTGTTGGCTGCCGTATCGCGGACTATCGTCACACCCAATCCGATCCAGTTGTCTTCTCCAATGGTGACATTGTTCGCCAGGGTCGCGTTCACGCCCAAGAACGTACTCCGACCGATATCGCAAAAACCCGAAATCACGACGTGTGAGGATATGAAACAGTGATCCCGGATCACACTGTGATGGCCGATATGGTTGCCACTCCACAGCACCACATTGTCACCCACGCGGACAAACGGTTGCAGCGTATTACCTTCGAAGATAAAGCAGTGCTCCCCGAGTCGAACGTTACGCCATACGAACGCGCGGCTGCTGATGTAGCTCGCCGGTTGGTAACCCTTGCCTTTCGCGGCTTCGTACAGGCGCGTTCGTAGGCGATTGAGTTTCGTGTAAACCAGCGCGGCATAGAATGCGACGTCGCTAGGCTCGAAAAACTCTTCCAGTCGCTCAAAAGGAACGATGGGGAGACCGAAGAGCGTTTCCCTCTTGAGATAAGCGGATTCTACCGAGAACCCCACGACCTCATAGGGAGAGTCATAGGTAAAGCACTCGTACGCCACCTCCGCGAAAGCGCTGTCGCCGACAATCACGAGTTTCTTGGCCTCCGGCATGCCTCCTCCTCACGGGCGAAGAATCAGGATGTCTTCTCGGCGGTTGGCCATCGGCAGTGCGGGATGTTGCGGCACGACATAGGCGTCGAACCCGGCCGCACGAGCACGTTGAAGTATCGCCATAATGACGGCGTCATCAATCAGATCGGCCTCGATCCGGTTGAACTCAACCAGCGGCGTTTCGTCGGTCTTCGTGAACTGCCGGTGAAATCGCACCCCGCTTTCAGCGGCGAAGAAGCGCTTTCGTTTTGAGATATTCGGAATATCACCAATCAACAACTGCCCGCCTGGGGCGAGAAGCCCAAGTGTGCAGTCTAGAAAGTGGAAAAACGGAACATCGATAAAGACGTAGTGCAAGACGCTGTAGCATAGAATGGCATCGAATTGGCCACGATGAGCCTCGAGAAATTCCGGGCAATGTGGATACAGGGCAGGCAGCTTGTGGACGAACGGTTCGTCGGGGAGATGAACCAGCATTTCGGCACTGTCGATGAGATGTAGAACGTGATTGTGCGCGCCACAGTGCCGCATGAGAAGAAGAGGCAGGGAGCTGCACCCGGGCCCGATATCGAGCACCCGTCGCCCCTTAGCGTCGAGCTGGGTGAGCTTGGCTCGGATGTCAGCCACAATGGCTGGCTCGTAGCCTCGGCGGTAGCTATCCGGAAAGCCGATACGCTCGTACTCGGAGAGCGTCTCATCCTGCGCCAACTGTCGGAATTGCTCGAAGCCGTGCGTAGAAAATGCGTCCGTGGTTGGCATCAGCGTCTCCCCCGCGCGAAGTATTGGTCAATGGCGGTAATCACGGTGGCGATCTGCTCTTCCGACAAGCCCGGAAAGCACGGAAGCGACAGGACGCTCTCACACGCGGCCTCGGTAGTCGTCATGGCGTCGCATGTCCGTGCGTGCGGATAGGCTGGCTGCCGGTGATCCGCGATGGGATAATGGACGTCCGTCGCGACTCCCCGCTCCCGCAAGAACTCGCGCAACGCCTCGCGACCCTCGAGGCGGACGACATACAGGTGTGCAACATAGTCCTCGCCCATAGAAGGTGGACAGCGGAGAGGCAATCCGACAAAGGCTTCCGAGTACCGTCGGGCAACCGCACGGCGTTGCCTGTTCCAACCGTCCAGGTGGGGCAGTTTCTGCCGCAGAATGGCGGCCTGGAGCTCATCGAGGCGGCTGTTACACCCGCCCGGTAGGGCGACCGCGTACTTCGCCGACCACCCATATTGCCGCAGGCTACGGGCCCGTGCGGCGAGTGCCGCGTCCCGCGTCACAAGGGCACCAGCATCGCCGAAGGCGCCCAGATTCTTGGTTGGAAAAAAACTAAAACAGCCGACATCTCCGAAGGTGCCAGCGCGCTTTCCACGACGTTCGGCGCCGTGTGCGTGCGCACAGTCTTCAATCAGTGAAACATCCGCCTGCCGACACAACGCCACGATCGATTCCATCTCGGCGAGTTGACCATAGAGATGCGTGACAATAACGGCCTGAGGTCGCGTCGCCAAAGCGCGCTCAAGGGACGCCGGCGCCATGGTGAGTGACACCGGGTCGACATCGACATAGAGCGGCAACGCGCCAACCGCGTGAATCGCCGTGCTGCCGTAGAACCCCGCATTTGCTACCGTAATGACCACATCCCCGCGCTGGATGTCGAGACTCCGAAGAGCGATCTCCAGCGCCTGGGTTCCGTTGGCCACACTAACTGCGTGGTCGACTTCGAGATACTTCGCGAACTCTCGCTCAAAACTTGCGACCTCTTCTCCGAGGATGTATCGATGACTATTGAGTACCCGATCGATGACAGCGGCCAGGTCGATATCGTGATTAGCGAGTTTAGCCGAATACACTGGGATTGGTTCCGCGATAGACATCCCGGCTCGATTTCGTTGCCACTTCGCTACCGCGCGTCAAATTGTCCGTCAAGGACTGCACGCTCCAGCTGCTGGCGCACGCGATTGATCGGCTGATCGGCTGGGGATGGCACAGCACTGCCACCGGGGATGCCGAGCAGTATGCTGATCTCGATGATGCCGAGGATCGGGGCATCACGGTTACGGCTGAGCGACCAGAACCTCGGACCTCGCCGCCCACCACGAGACGACACGGAGGTATCGCAGCACCCCCGGGGAGGAGATGGCCCCTCACAGCCGAGTGCGCTATGCCCACACGCAGCGTGGTACGTGCCTCCGCCTCAATGCCACTCCGGGTGAACCATAGTCCGATCCCAGCAGGGCGACGAGGGTGCGGGCGCGGGCCCCATCGAAATCGACCCAGAACAGCTTCAGCTGCTCTTGCGGGCAACTCACCGCGCGACGCGCCACGACGTTCCCAATTCGAGGTCGTACCGAGGTATTCGGCAGTGTTCGTTGGGGCGTCGGCTCCTCTTTGCAGTGGTACGGTCGGCCGTCACGGGGCAGTGAGCGAGAAGGCGCCGTCGGGATCGCTACCGCTCGAGGAGTACGGAATGTAGGGTGGGTTGAGCACCATGATGTACGCTGGCCCACTGGCCACGCCGGTAGGTACGTTGAACGTGAAGCGCGTGGACGACGCCACATTTAGCGGCAGCCTTGCTTGGCCGCCGGCACTCAAACCGCCGAAGTTGTCCACCCCACCACCCGCAGTTTGCGCGAACAGGTTGACCACAGACAGGGTGGAAAAACCGGTGCCGTCGACCGTCACCGTCGAGCCGTTCTGTGTCACCCGCGCGATGGTGAGCAGTGCCCCGACTGGCACCGACACCGCGTTGGACAGCACGTTGCCTGTATAGGGGCTGTTCACCACCTGGAAGGACCCCGGTCCGGTCGGTGCAGCTGCCGGCACGGCGATCTGGATGGAGGTGGCGCTGCCGCCCGGCTGCGGCGCCAAGGGCCCGAGGTTCCCTGCTGCGGTAAACAGGTTGACCAGCGGGGCGTTGAACCCACTGCCACCGAGGGTCACAACGGCGCCCGGTGTCAGCACGGTTTCGACATAAGCGAGTGGCACTGTGGCGTCGACCGGGTGCACGGCGACCCCGTTGACTGAGAGGATCGTAGGGATGTTCGCAGTCGCCGATCCGCGTACGAGCTGACTCTGCGGGTTCGACTGGATGTAGCCCTGGTCGGTGTTGATCACGATCACCGTCGCGAAACCGTTGCCGAGCGGCATCGTCGCCGGCACCTGCCAGGTCATCGACGTGGCGGTACGACTGCTGGGCGTGAACGGTCCTTGGTCAACGGCACCGCTGCTGCTGGCGACGAAAACCTTGATCACACTGCCGGGCGTGAACCCGGCGCCGACGAGCGTGTGCGCGGCGCCGACAACGATCGGCGAGGGGATCGGATCCAGCCGGACGGTCGGGAGCGGTGACGCGGTGCGCGTTTGGGTCGCCACCCGCGTCGGTGTCCGTGTCGACGTTGGGGTCGCCGTGCTCGTATTGGTGTGCGTTCGGGTCGCTGAAGGAGTGTGCGTCGGCGTGGCGGTCGACGTCGCAGTGGCCGTCGGCGTCGGCGTGGGCGGTCTCACGATGAGGGTTCCCGCACCGGTGTTGCAGGCGATCGCACCTTCGTTGAGATCGCAGCGAGCCATCGTGAGAGGACTGCTGCCGGGCGCGCTGCCCTCGAATGGGATGGTGAGCAACGTGCCGCCACTGGTGAGCGGAGCCGCGCAGGCGAGGCCAATGCGCAGCTCGCCAGGGGTGGCGTTCGACACCGGCGTACATCCTGCACCGGCGCTGCCGAGGGCCACCTCGCCGACGACGCGTACGATCGCGGCGTCGAAGGTGACGCGCAAGTCCGCGGCCTCGACGCCCACACCATCGTCGATGGTCACCGCCACCTGAGCCGTGGCCCCAACGCCGTCAATGGTCGTGCTCGACGGAAACGTCACCGTGACCGCACACACTGGTGCCGCAGTGAGTAGTGCCGTGGTAACTGCGATCAACCCGCGCGTAATGCGCTGAGCGACCGTCGGCGCCAAGTGGGTCATCAGAGTTCTCCTCATGATGCCGGCACCGTGAAGGCGCCGTTCGGATCGTAGCCAGGGGAGGATCATGGCACGTACGCTGGGTTGATAGCCTGAATGAGCGCCGCCCCCGGCTGGACATCGACCGGGTAGCATCAACCCGCACTGCTGCGACGGGACCACCGCCAGCGGCCCACCGTAGTTGGCGACGCCGTCGCGGGCCGCCTGAGCGAACAGATCGACGATCGTCGAACTCGAGAGGCCGGTGCCACCAACAGTCCCATCGCTTCCTTGAGCATGACGCCGCCGATGCCGATGCGAGCCGTGAGACGGCAAGGTCATCGCCGACTACCCGCGCACAGCGCGCCACGTCACCGAACGCGCTCCGGTCAGCGAGCGTTGACTGGCCACTGTGCGCGCGCGCTACAGGTACCGGTCGAACGACGGCACATGCGATTCGCTGCGTCATACGCGCACCCACGGGCCGTCCGCTGAGACCGAGGGAATCGCAGGCCGTGTGGCAACAAGGTGCATGGTCGTTCGCCCGTACTCCGCCCTCGACTGATTGCGTATCCTACTAGCAAGATCAGTGCCGCAAGATCTGCTGCTCTGGCATCACTGACTCGCGAGGGCCGCTATGGAGCAGGACCGATGCGGGAAAGTTGACCGTTGCCACGTCCGACGTACAGCTCGCCGTTGGCGTCCTCCCCGAACGTGTAGAGGCTTCCGGCCGTGACCCCGAACGGTGTAGCGCTCCAGGCTCCAGCGTTCTGTTTTGCCCACCAGAGAGTGCCGGAACAGAGATCGCCATACAGGTAGGCACCGTGAAGGAAAGGGACCCTGGTGCCGCGGTACGCGTAGCCTCCAGTGATCGAGCAACCCTGGGTATGTGTGTACTCGAGGATCGGCATGGTCAGCGCGCTGCTGTTGCAGGCGGGCGTCGCTGGACACCCGGCTAACGAGCAGGTCCCGCATAACGTGCCTTCCATCACTTTCCAGCCGTAGTTCTCACCACCGGTGCTGCTGCGGTCCTGATAGTCGACCTCCTCGCGTGCCCCCTGGCCAACGTCACCGATGAAGAGGCCGCCGGTGAAGCGATCGAAAGTGAATCGCCACGGATTGCGCATCCCCTTGGCCCACACCTCGTCGGGCGGGTCACCAGGGCCAACAAACGGGTTGCCGGCAGGGATGCCGTAATAGGGTGAGGCATTGAGGTTCTGGTTCACGTCCAACCGCAGCATCTTGCCAAGCAGGGTGTCGTCGCGCTGCGCGTTGCACCCGCCGCCCTGATTGTCGCAACTGCCGCCGCCGTCGCCCATGCCGACGTACAGGTGGCCATCGGATCCGAACTTCAGTTGTCCACCGTTGTGGTTGCTGTCAGGCTGGATGATCGTGCGCAGGACCACACCGCTCGCTGGATCGGCGACATCGGGGTTCCCCGACACGCGGTAGCGTGCGATGACCGTGTTGCCGGCCGTGTTGGTGTAGTTCACGTAGAAAAGGCCGTTCTGTGCGTACTGTGGGTGGAAAGCGAGGCCGAGCAGGCCGCGCTCGCCCCCGGACGACAGGGGGCTGATGGTGAGGAACGGTGTGGGCACGAGTTGGGTCCCGTCCCAGATTCGGATAGCGCCCCCCTGCTCGGTGATGAAAAGCCGGTTATCGCCACAGTGCGCGATCGCCGTCGGCGCGCTTAGGCCAGTCGTCAGCACATTGAGCGCGACGACCGGCGCGCCGCTTGCAAACGGGGTATCGGTCGACCACTGCGGCCAGGCCGCACTGCCGCCGACACTGCGCGTGCCGTTGCTCGGCCCGCCAATAGCCAGAGAGGTATCGAGCACGGCGATCCCGTTGCCTTCGTCGAAATGGTAGAGCGCCGCGGTCTGCGGATCGGTAATGAACGGTACGCTCGGCGGCGTGAAGCCGGCCGTGTAGCGCGCTACCGTCGAAACGCGCAGCTCGTCAAACCAGCCGTGATACGACGGGAACGCGGCACCGGCGTCGTGCTTCTCAGCGCCGAGGACGATGAACGGATCGGAACTCGGGAAGGACGTTGCGCGGCCGTCGCGATAGCTCACATCACCACTCGGACCGTTGCCGCTTGCATCGAGCACCCCATCGACGAAGAGACGCAACGTCGTGCCACTGCGCACCACCGCGACGTGATGCCAGGCACCATCGGCGACGTTGGTGTTGCCGCAAATGGTATTCCCGTTGCCACTCTGGGCAACGCCGAAGGCGAGTCGGCCACCAGTGCCGAAAAGAGAGACGCCGAAATCGCCGAAGTCGCCAGCGCCAAAGACGTCGCGATCGACGATGATGTTGCCGTTGATCCAGCCATCCCCACCGGGACTGCAGCTACCGCTGGTGTTGCCGCCGGCAGTCTTCATCCACCACTCGATCGTAAAGTTGCCGGCGACGTCGACAGGGCGGGCGGGCCCATCGAGCGGGATCTTTACCCGGTCGACGTCGCCGCTACCCGTGCCGTTGAAGCGCAGTGAGAAGCCACCGCGTGCGGCCGTTGGTACGGCCATAGCGAACCCGCCGTCAGGATCGTTGCCGGTCGACGAATATGGAATGAAGGGCGGATTGAGAGCCTGTACGAAGGCCGGCCCGGGGATGCTGTGCGGCGGAACGGCAAACGTGAACTGTGTCGAGCTGAGGGCGCTGAGTGGAATACGCGCCTTGCCGTTGGTGGTGAAGAGACCACCGAGGTTGCCCACGCTGCCGCCCTGCAGATTAAACAAGTTGATTACCGTCAAGGGCGAGAAGCCCGTGCCGTTGACGGTGACCAGGCCGCCATTCTGTACGATCGAGGTGATGCCGATGGATGCGCCGATCGGCACCGACACGGCATTGGATAGCACATTGCCCGTGTAGGGATGATTCACGACTTGCAGAGAACCCGGTCCGGTCGGGGCACTCGCTGGAACGACGACCTGGATCTGCGTCGCCGTGCCACCGGCGAGTGGATTCAGCGGCCCCACGTTGCCGGAGGAGGTGAACAGGTTGACAAGCGGATTGTTGAAGCCGGTACCGGTCAGGGTGAGGGTCGTGCCCTGCGGTACGACGGTTTCGACGTTTGCAGTGGGGATCGTCGGGTCGACCGGACGGAGCGCGATGCCGTTGACGTGTGTGATCGTCGGCATGTTGCGCGCCGGGTCACCGTAGAGAAGCTGGCTCTGCGGGTTGGAGGACATGAAGCCCTGATCGGTGTTGATGATCAGCACCGAGCCGAAGCCGTTACCCAGCAACACCGCCGGATCGACGTCCCAGCCGAGCGTCGTCGCCGTGAAAGTGGTTGGTGCGTACGGACCATACGTCTGCGGTCCGGACGCCGTGGCGACGAAGAGGCGAATTACCGAGCCTGCGGTGAAGCCGCTGCCAGTGAGGGTGATCGGCTGGCCAACGACGATGGGCGACGGAATGGGATCGAGCGTCACAGCGACAGCGGGGGCTCCGACGGCACCGCGCGGCGGCATGAAGCGCTGCCCCCGGCGCGAAGTGTACGGCTGCGGGGCGACTGCACCACGGCGCAGTTCCAACGGACGAACGCGCGGCACCGGTGTCGGCGTCGGTGTCGGCGTAGCAGCGACGGGAAACGGGATGGCGAGAAGGGCAGTCAAGCACAGCGCTGAGGAGCAGAGCGCAGCCGGCGTTGTAGACGGCCGTCGACCAGGCGGACCGCCGCTACGTCTCCTGGTAAACATGGCTCGGTTGAACCCTTGGCCGTTCACGCAGCTCCGTCAAGTGCCTCAGGGGACATCGAGGGTGAAGCCGCCATCCGGGTCGGTGCCACTCGAAGAGAAAGGAATGTAGGGCGGATTGAGTACCATGATGAAGGCCGGTCCGTCCGCCGCTCCGTCAGGCACTGCGAAACTGAAACGAGTAGGCGACTGTATCGTGAGCGGGATCTTGGCTTGGCCACTGGCGCCGAGGCCGCCAAAGTTGTCGACCCCGCCGCCCGTCTTTTGGGCGAAGAAGTTGATCACCGACAGGGTCGAGAAC
Source organism: uncultured Binatia bacterium (SeqCode) (assembly GCA_964475125.1). GTDB lineage: Bacteria > Desulfobacterota > Binatia > HRBIN30 > CADEER01 > CAYYWP01. Next base: position 15,104 of record CAYYWP010000016.1, read on the forward strand.
CCCGTGCCATCGACAGCAATCGTCGACCCTGTTTGAGCCACCGCAGCAATGCTGACGGATGCCCCGATCGGCACCGACACCGCGTTTGAGAGCACGTTACCCGTGTACGGGTTATTCACCACCTGAAACGAACCCGGGCCAGTCGGCGCATTGGAGGGCACAACCACCTGGAATTGCGTTGCGGTCCAGCCGCCGACAGGCGCCAACGGGCCCATGTTCCCGGACGCAGTAAACAAGTTGACGAGGGGGTTGTTGAAGCCGGTACCGGTGATCGTCACGGCCTGGTTCTGCACGACCACAGTTTCGACGTTGGCGACCGGAATCGTCGGGTCGGCCGGACGCAACATGACGCCGTTGAGATGCGTGATGGTTGGAAGATTGAGGCCCGCGCTGCCGTAGATGAGCTGACTCTGCGTGTTCGACTGAATGTAGCCTTGGTCGGTGTTGACCACCAAGACGGTGGCGTAACCATTGCCCAGCCCAATCTGTGGTTGTACGTACACGTACAAGATACCAGAGTTCCAACTATCAGGGTTAAAGGGGCCGTAGGCGACCGCGCCCGATGCCGTAGCGACGAATATCTGCACAACCGAACCAGCCGTGAAGCCCGATCCAGTGAGAGCCATGAATTGGCCCACGACGATCGGTTGCGGCAGCGGGTCGATCTGCACGATCGGCCCGGAGTTGACAGCGTAGCGCGTGACGCGGGAATTCTCGCGGTCGGCGACGAAGAGGCGATTCGCCGCATCCATCGCGACACCGCTCGGTGCGATCAGCGTGTCTGGACGCGGCCCAGCAGCGGTGCTGCTCGTCAGGTTGGGCTGGCCCACAACATCGTCTGCGATCAGGTCGCCGCCGCTGAAGGGTGTGGCATACACCAACAGGCGGTTGTTGCCGTAGTCGGCGACGAGCACGTTGCCGCTGACGTCTTCGTACACCCCGCGTGGGTCGTTCAGCGTCGCGGCACCTGCAACACCGCCACGGTTAGCGCTGCACGTCGTGAAGTTCGCCTGCCCGATCACGGCGCTGGCGGTCATGCCGTTGCTGAACGGCGGGGCGAAGACGAGAACGCGGTGGTTGCTGGAGTCCGCAACATACACGCGGCCGCTGGGGGCGGCGAAGGCGCCCATTGGCCCACTCATGCGGTTTGCGGCACAGCCGGGACTATACGGCGGGAAAGTACTCGATGAAACGAAAGCAGACTGGCCAAGGATCAAGTTCGCACTGGTGCCGGTCTGGGCGCTGGGCGCATTGGCGAACCGAACGACGCGGTGGTCAAGCGAGTCGGCGACCCACAAGTCGTCGCCGGGCCCAACCGCGACGCCGCCGACACCAGCCAGGCTATTCGCCGCGCCATAAGGGAAGCTGGGGTTGCGGTTCGAGGCGTTCGCTTGGCCAAAGACCGCGTCGGCGAACGTGTCGCCCGTCCAGGGATCCGCGAAGCGGAGCACGCGGCTGTTGCTCGCGTCGGCGACGTAGACGCCCCCTAAGCTGTCGACCGCGACACCGTGTGGGAAGAAAAACGAAGCGTTGCTGGCGACCGCATTCACTGCGTTTTGCAGTGGCCCGTTGATGCCGGCGTTGGTCGAGGCCACAGCAAAGCCGGTCTGGCCGAGGACGCGATCGGCAGGGCGGTTGCTCATCAGGTCAGCGGTCGAGCTGTAGCCAAGCACGCGGTTGTTGCCAAAGTCGGCGACCCATAGTCGGTTGGGCGAACGCAGGTCGATGGCGACGGCAGTCGGGTTGTTCATACGCTGCGCGTTCGGCTGGTTGCCGGCGGCATCGACGAAATTCGGCTTGCCGACGACGCGATCGGCGACCACCGGCGCGGTGCCGCTTGCCAATGGAGCGTCGAAACCGAGCAAGCGGCTGTTGTCGCGATCACAGATCCACAGTGTGCCATTGCCGTCGAGCGTCAGGCCGCGGGGCCCCCACATCCCCGCCGCGTTGGGAAAACCATCTGGTGCGTCGTGCACGTTGGTCAAGAAGGTTGGATTCTGGTTGCGGTCCGCCTGACCGAAGACGCGGTTCGCCGTTTGGCTGGTCAGCGGCGTGTCGAACTCGAGCACGCGGTTGTTGCCCGTGTCGGCTACCCACAGCCGCCCGCTATCATCGACGTGCAACTTCTCCGGAAAGGCAAGGCTACCGGCACCAAGGCCACCCTGATTCGCAGTGCCGTTGGTCATGCTCCCGGCATGGCCGAAGACGGTGCCCGCCGGCTTACCGGCAGTAAGCGGCGGCGCGTAACGCAGCACCCGGCTAAAGCCGGTGTCGGCAACCCACAGCGCCCCGCTCGTGTCGATCTCGACGTCGCGCGGCCCGGACAGCGTGGTGGCAGCCGGGCTGCCAGCGCCACCGATCACCAACGACGCGCTCGCGCCCGTCGCCAGGGTCGTGAACTTGAGAACCCGATTGTTGCCGGTGTCGGCCACCCACAGTACGCCGCTCCCACCGAAAGAGACGCCCTCCGGGGCGCGTAACTGCGCAACCCCGCTGCCCGCGACCGCACCGCTGAAGCTCGTCTGTCCGAGCACCGCGTCGGCGGTGGCGTCGTTCCATGGGTCCTGGAAGATGAGCACGCGATTGTTGGCCGTGTCAGCCACGACGAGGGTGCCCGTCGCATCGACCGCGACGCCGTGCGGAAAGTTCATCGTCCTCGCCCCGACACCGCCGAGTGGCCCGCCGTTCTGGTGGAACTCAGCAAAGTCGGGTTGGCCGAAAACACGCGTGGCGCCGCTGAAGGTCGCGAGCGTGCATGCGGCGCCGCTGCACTCGACGCCAAGAACCCGGCTGTTGAGCGTATCGGCGAGGAAGAACCGTGTCTGCGTCACCGAGCGATCGCGTACGACATCATACGGGTAGAAGAGCGTCGGGGCCGCCGGTTGATTGAGGATGCTGGACAGCATGTCAGGTTGCCCGAGGGCCGCGAGCGCCTGTTTGTTTACCGCCAGCATGGTCGTGCCTAACGCTACCCGCCCCGCAGCAACGGGCGGCGGACCAGTAACGGTGCGTCGCAAGGTACCAACGCCGGCGGTGGGCGGGGTCGCCGTCCCGGCGGACTGGCGTGCTATCGGAGCACCAGCCACCGCGGTTCCAGCGTCGGCGGGGGACTCACCTGAATGTCGAGGCGGTGCGCCTGCGCCAGCGGGAAGCCGATAGGCAACTGTCCCGCTGCCGGCGTCGAAGCCGAAACTCGTCGCAGGGGCAAGGCCGATCGACCCGTTGGCACTATCGACGACTCCCTCCAGCGTGTCCTCTCGCACGATCAGCCAGGCGCGACCGCCAGGTTTGCCGCGGAGCCGGCCTCGGTATACCGGCAAGCCGATCGACTCGGCTCTGTCGGCCGCCACGAGCAGCAGGTCAAACGACCGGCCGAACGCCTCAAAGCGCACGCGCAGGGTTCGCGAGCCCAGTTTCAGCGGCTGTACCGATAGGCCGGCGATCAGCACGCCGCGGGCGGGAGTTTCTGCCTGCTGGGCAGCCGCCACTGCAACGCTGAGTAGGAAAGCGACAGCGATCAGTCTCGATCGAGACATCTCCGGCGGCCACCCCTCACCCAGGATGGCAAGCGGTCAGGGGACCGTCAGATTAAAGGCGCCGTCAGGGTCGTTCGTACTCGACGAATAAGGAATGTACGGCGGGTTCAGCACCTGTACGAAGGCTGGACCAGTCGCAGCACCCATCGGAACCTGGAAGGTGAGCGCTGTCGAATTGATGAAGGTCAACGGCACCTTCGGGCCACTAGAGCCGAGTCCCCCGAAGTTTTCGACCCCGCCGCCTACTTTCTGCGCGAACAAGTTGATGACCGACATCGTCGAAAAGCCGGTACCGTTGATCGTGATGGTACTCCCAGTCTGGGTGACACCGCTAATCGTCACTAGCGCACCGATCGGCACAGATACGGCGTTGGAGATCACGTTACCCGTGTACGGATTATTGACGACCTGGAACGACCCTGGGCCGGTCGGCGCATCGACCGGAATCGCCACCTGGATTTGCGTCGAGGTGCCACCAGTCAACGGCGCTAGTGGCCCTTTGTTGCCGGCGGCGGTAAACAGATTCACCAGCGGGTTATTGAAACCGGTTCCACCGATACTGATGGTCGTTCCCTGCACAACGACAGTCTCGACTGTCGCCAACGCTATGGTGGGATCGAACGCCCGGAGTGCGACACCGTTGATCTGTGAGATGGTTGGAATGTTCAGCGACGCGTTTCCAGTCAGCAGCGCGCTCTGCGCGTTGGAGGCGATGTAGTTCTGATCCGTGTTGATGACCAGCACCGTGCCAAATCCGTTGCCCAGCGAGATGTTCTTATCTACCTGGTTGAACGTCAGGGAAGTCGCCGTACGCGAGCTGGGCGCGTACGGCCCGTAGGAAGAGGTCCCGCTCGATGTAGCGACAAAGATCTGCATGACCGAACCGGCGGTAAAGCCTGAACCGGTCAGGGTCAAACTCCCGCCGATGACGATCGGCGCCGGAATCGGATTCAGCACCGGCGGCGGCAGCGGCGTCGGCGTCGGAGTCGCGGTCGGCGTGCGCGTCGGCGTGAAGGTGTTGGTCGGCGTCGCGGTCGGGCCGGGCGTGATCTCATCCAGGCAGGCGGCCGCGGCCACCGCCGGGTTGATCAGGCTCTTGCTGCAGGGCGAGAACTTCTGCTGCAGGGAGCTGCCGAGCGACGGGTTCATGATGTAGATACCCGGCTCGCTGGCACAGGCGGAGCCGCTCTGGTTGTCGTGCGGCGCGCCGAAGTTGTGCCCCATCTCGTGGGCGACGAGCAGGGTCTTTTCGTACAGCGAGCTGGAGAAGTCGACCTGCGAGACGGCGGAGCCGTTTCTGGAGCTGCAGAGCTGGTTCAACCAGGCGATACCGATGACCGTGCCGTTCAAGTTGCGGCCGGTGAAAAGATGGGCGAGGTCGCTGCCGAAGAGGAGTTGGCCGGGACTGTTGTCGTTGCTGTCGTGATAGTTGCTGAACTCGGTGAGGATGGTGTTCGGATCAGTGGTGTCGGTGAAGGGGTCGTTGCTGGTCGCATAGACGACGGAGTTGAGGATCTGCACGGTGACACCGAGCTCGGCCTGATAGACGCCATCGACGAGGTTGACGACTTGGGCCATGTCGGCCGCCGAATTCGCGCCGTGCGCGCTGAAGTACTGAAAGTCCGCAACGGCGGCGATCTCGGCGCGGGTCAGCGCGCCGGCCGCGCCGGCAATGCCGCCGAGCGCGGCGTTGGCGAGCATCTCATACGCCGCCGATCGGCCAGCGCGGCGCTCCTGCAGGCGCTCGCGCAAGCGGTGTTTGGCGGCGCGGCGATCCTTGCCGGCGTGCAGCTCAGAGTCGCTGGCGGCGCAGCTGCCGGGCTGCCAGGTGGAGTCGGTGTCGGAGAGGCGATACGCCACCGTCCCCCCTGCCGCGGCGGCGGCGCCGAGAAAGCGCTCGGCCGGCTCGAGGAAATACAGCTCATCGGCCGTGGCGACCACGCCGGCGAGTTCGCCACCCGGGCGGAGCTGCAGGCGTACCCATGAGCCGGCATCGCCTTCGAGTCGGCCACGGTAGAACTCACCCGTCCCATCCGCCGGCTCTTCGACGCGTCCGGCATCGTCGATCCATACGATCGTGGCCCCCTGGGCGTAGACTTCGTTCGGCTCGAGCTTGAGCTCGAAGTCTCGACCGAAGACGTGAAAGGCGATCTCACGCGCCTGCACAGCCGCGACGCCGCCCCCGCCACTCGACGGGGATTGCATGCCGACGGCTTCGTAGTAGCGAACCCCCGGCGGGGGACCCTCGGGCTGCGGCTGACGAGCGTGAGCGGACACCGCGCTGACAAGCGCCGCGGTGAGAATAGCGCTGGCGATGATGAGGGGCCGTATGCGCTTCAGCATTGGCAGTTCCATGCGCTCGGCGGCTCTCGTCAAGAATCGCTCAAGAACGAGCATGCCGCTCTGCCGCATCGGCCAACAACCAACTCATCGCACACTCATCCCGCGCCCTATGTGAGCGAATCGCGTGCCACCACCAGAGCCTCGGAGAGCGAGTCGAACTGTGCCGCCCGGTGTGCGATAGCGTGACGAAAAACGACCAAAAGATGCCGCCAGAGTCCTGCCGCGTACACCGGTGTACGCTCCCCTCTCGAGCCTTCCCCACACAGCTCCGCCCACCGCGACCCTCCGGCCGGCGTGCCCGTCCCTCCGCGGAACGGTCCCCCACGCCCGCCCTGACAGCCAGGGATGCTCAGCCGCGCGACTATTTGGCACAACGCACGCTGAACGTCGAATCAGTCCGCCAGAGAGATGACTGATCGTTCGCTATGGCGCTGGGTGTCGTGGATCGCCGCCGCGTTACTCGTGGTGGGCAACCTGCTGCTGCACAAGCCGATCTCGGACCTCTGCGATCAGCTCTTCGCCCGCCTCGGTCGCGAGGCCTACGAACGCCTCACTCTGCTTGGAATCGGCGCCCTGTCGGTGGCGGGATTCGCCTGGCTACTACGGGCGCGAATCGGTGCGCTGACGGCGCCGCGCCCGTTGCTGACCATCGCGGCGCTGGCGCTCATGACCATCGCCGCACAGCGCTGGCTGCTGGTGAGTAACGTCGAGCTGATCCACCTGCCGCAGTTCGGTTTGCTGGCGGCGATTCTGATCGGGGTGGGTGCGCCGCCTTCCCTCGCCTGGCTCTGCGCGACCGGAGCCGGTGGGCTCGATGAGGCCTATCAGCGGCTGGTGATCTACCCGCAGGTGCCGAACGTGTACTTCGACTGGAACGACATCGTGCTGAACGGCATCGGCGCGGCATGGGTGGCGGTCGTGCTGGCGCCTCTGGTCGACACGCAACCGGGCGCGCGCAGCTTCCGGTGGTTCATGTCGTGCCTCGTGCCGGTCGCGCTGATGTCGGCGCTCTGGTTGGCGCCACCGCGCCTCGACACGGTCGACTTCTTCCCGTTTCGCGTTCCGAGGTTCGAGCCCGCGCTGACCGGTCGCGAGTACCACGTCATGTCGCCCTCGGAGGGCATCGCCGCATTGCTCGGCTTGTGGTGGCTGGTGGGCGGCGCGGGTCAGCGGCAGCACGGCGGTGCCTGACCAGGGTCGGAAGCGTAGCCCGTAGCGACCAGAGCAGCTCCCGCAACCGCCGTGGCAGCCACCGTTTGTCATCACTTGGAGTGCACCAGGCGCGATCGCTGCGGTGCGCTCGCTCTCAGCGCGCCGAAGGGGGGAGCGGAACAGGCGGTGTTGAATGGAACCGCGGTGCGTCAGTTGCCACACCCCGCTCCACCCGGCAGCGC
>CAYYWP010000016.1:22476-28756 GCA_964475125.1 uncultured Binatia bacterium (SeqCode)
TGCCACACCCCGCTCCACCCGGCAGCGCGTTGCGCTGCCGGCGGCCACAGGTGCCGCGGCTACGGCTTGCGATGCCCCTGCTCTGCTGGCCGCGCGCGACCTGGAGGGCGTGCCTTCGCGGCGTTGGCGAAACATGCGGTGTTGAATGGAACCGCGGTGCGCCATTTGCCGCACCCCGCCCCGCCCGGCAGCGGGTGTCGCAGCTACGGCTTGCGACGCACCGACGCTGCCTGGCTGGCGTGCTGTCACGCGCTTGCGCTCGCGGCTGGATTGCGCCAGCCACGGATGATGCCTCCGGCGCCGGCACCTCTCCGACCCGAGCTCACGAGCTACGATCCGGCCATCCCGCTCTCGGCGGTAGTGGTGAACTGGAACGGGCGAGCACATCTCGAGACCTGCCTGCAGTCGCTGCTCGGGCAGACGCTCGCGGGCCTGGAGATCATCCTGGTCGACAACGGCTCGAGCGATGATTCGCTGGCGCTGGTGCGGACCCGCTTCGGCGAGGCGGTGCGCCTCGTCGCCCTGCCCGACAACCGCGGCTACGCCGGCGGGCTCAACGCCGGCATCGCGGCGGCGCGCGGGCGGATGCTGCTGGCGCTGAACAACGATATCGAGCTCGATTCGCACTGCTGCGCACACCTGGTCGCCGCCGCCGACGCGCATCCGAGCACCGGCTCGTTCGCACCCAAGATCCTCGACTTCGAGCGCCGCACGGTGATCGATAACGTCGGCCACTGGCTCTACGCCGACGGGCTCAGCCGCGGCCGCGGACGCCTCGAGGTCGATCGCGGCCAGTACGACGCCGAGGAGGAGATCGGCCTGCCCAGCGGCTGCGCCGTGCTGCTGCGCCGCGCCATGCTGGCCGACGTCGGCCTGTTCGACGCGGACCTGTTCGCCTACTGCGACGATACCGACCTCGGCCTGCGCGCCCGTCTGGCCGGTTGGCGCTGCCGCGCCGTACCGGCCGCGGTCGTGTACCACAAGTACTCGGCCGCCAGCTCGGCATACTCGCCGCTGAAGGCGTTCCTGGTTGAACGCAACCGCGCCTGGGTGGCGCTGAAGTGCCTGCCCGCGCCACTCCTCCTGGTGAGCCCGTTGTTCACCCTGTTGCGACTCGGCGCGCAGGCCTGGGGAGCGCTGACTCGGCGCGGCGCCGCCGGCCGCTTCGCCGACGCGCACTCGCCGTTCGCATTGCTCGCCGTGCTGCTGCGGGCCTACGGCGCGGCGCTCGCCGGGGCGCCGGCCATGCTGCGCAAGCGCCGCCACGTGCAAGCGGCACGCCGCGTCTCGGCCTGGGCGGCCGTCGGCTGGTTGCGCCGCTACGGCATGGGCGTACGCGCGGTGGCGTGGACGGAGTGAATGGGATCGAAGGGGACAGTCCCTCTAAGGGGACAGTCCCTCTAGAAAGAGGGACTGTCCCCCTTCCTGACTGTCCCCCTTCCCCTTCCTGACTGTCCACTTTTCCGACCCTGGGTGCTAACAGACGCGCCGGTCCATGCGGGTGCTGCTGATCATTCCAGCCTTGAACGAGGCGGCTGCGATCGCGGGTGTGATCGGCGCGGCACGGGCGCATTTCAGCGGCGAGATGGCCGTGATCGACGACGGATCGGATGACGCCACGGCCGAGCTGGCGCGCGCCGCCGGGGCGATCGTGCTGCGCCACCCCTGTAACCTGGGCATCGGCGCGGCCGTGCAGACCGGCTTCATCTACGGGCTGACGCACGGCTACGACGCCGTGGTGCGGCAGGACGGCGACGGCCAGCATGACCCGGCCCAGATCCCGCGCCTGCTCGAGCTGCTGCGCCGCGACGAGGCCGATATCGTCGTCGGCTCGCGTTTTCTCGCCCGCGAGGGCTATCAGTCGACCGTGGTGCGCCGCCTCGGCATCTTCGTCCTCGGCGTGGTCAGCGCCCTGGTGGGCGCGCGGGTCACCGATCCCACCTCGGGCTACTGGGCGGTCAACCGCCGCGCGCTCGCCGCGCTGGCCAAGCAACACCCCGATGACTACCCCGAGACGGAAGCGCTGGCCGAGGCGACGCGCGCCGGCTGCCGCGTGCTGGAGGTACCGGTGATCATGCACGCGCGCCTCGGCGGCCGCTCCTCGATCGGCGGGCTGCTGTACTCGGGATTCTATATGTTGAAAGTCGTCCTGGCGCTGCTGGTCGGGCGCCTGCGCGCGCGCTGAGACAGGGAGGAAGTGTTCATGCACACCCTCGATGTGCTGGCCATCACCGCCAGCGTGATGCTGGTCCTGTTCGTCATCGAGGCCATCCGGCGCGGGAGCCTGAACGCGCGCTACGCCATCCTCTGGCTCGGCGCCGGCGGCGTGCTGCTGCTGTTCTCGCTCTATCGGCCACTGCTGCACTGGGCGGCCGGCCAGCTCGGCATCGCCTACCCGCCGTCGCTGCTCTTCGGCCTCGCCTTCCTGTTCGCCCTGGTGATCATGCTGCACTACTCGCTGGTGATCTCCTCGCACCGCGACTCGATCCGCCGCCTGGGACAAGCGATCGCGCTGCTCGAACGCGCCCTCGAGGAAGAGCGGGCGCGCGCCAGGGCGTAGCAGGCGGTCGATGAACGCATGCAGTCGCCGTTCGCCGGATCATGTATGTCGGCTACGGCTTGCGACGCTTCAGCTCGACTTGCCACGCCTTGCTATGAGTCGCCGTCGCACTCGCGTCGCTGCGCCCGTGTCGAGCGGCGGCTGGCGGCAGCACCTCGCCCCGCTGCTGACGCTGCCGCTGCTGGCGATGGCACTGTACGTGCCCTGCCTCGACGGACCGTTCGTCTACGACGACCTGAACGCGGTCTCGCAGAGCGCGCTGGTGCGCAGCCTGACCCCGGTCACCAACTTCCTGCGCCTGAGCACGCGGCCGCTGACCGACTATTCGTACGCCGTCAACTACGCCATCGGCGCGCTGTCGCCGCGACCCTACCACGCCACCCACCTGCTGCTGCACGCCGCCAACACGGCGCTGGTCTATGCCATCGCCTGGTTGTCGCTCGGCGCGCCCGCTCTGGCGGGGCGCTACGGCGCCGCGCGCCGCGCCATCGCCTGGGCCGGCGCGGCGCTGTTCGCCGCCCATCCGCTGGCCAGCGAGACCGTCGCCTACGTCTCGAGCCGCAGCGAGATCCTGGCTGCCTTCTGGTACCTGCTGGGCGTGTTCGGGTACGCCCTCGCCACCGCGGCGCGCGATGACCGGAGGCGCCGCCTGGCCGCTCTTCTCCTGCTCGTGGCCAGCGCCGCCGGCCTGGCCAGCAAGGAAATCGCCATCACCTTGCCGGCAGCGCTGCTGCTCTATGAATGGGCGATTCTCGCCGGCGGAACCTGGCGGCGGGCGAGGCCGCGCTGGCGGTTGATCGGTCTCGCCGCGGCGCCGCTGGCGCTCGGCGGCGCCGTGCTCGCGCTGCGCGCCTACACCTCGACCTCGCCCCTCGGCGTTTACGGCGCCACGGCCGGGCTGAGCTTCGATCGCTTTGGGCCATGGCAGTACCTGCTCACCCAGTTCGGCGTCGTCGTGCACTACCTGCGTCTGGTGGTGCTGCCGATCGGACAGACCTTCGATTACGACTGGCCGCTGGCGACCTCGCCGCTCAGTTTCGGCGTCGCCCTTCCCCTCCTGCTGTTGTTGCTGTTGGCGTACACGGCCTGGCGGACAGCCCGCACACAGCCGCTATTCACCTTCGCGGTGGGGTGGACCCTGCTCATCCTCACCCCGACGTCGTCGATCCTGCCGATCGCCGACTTGGCGGTCGAACGGCGCATGTACCTGCCGCTCGCCGGCCTGATGTGGTGCGCCGCCGCCTGGCTGTACGATCTCAGCGCCCGCCTCCCGGCTGCCTGGCGGGCGCGACCTACGCATGCCTACGCACTGGTACTGGCGCTGCCGCTGGTCGCGTTCGCGGCGCTGACGTGGCAGCGCGCTGCGCTCTGGGGCGATGACATCGCCTTGCAGGAAGACGGCGTGCGCCGCGCGCCCGGAAACCCCCGCGCGCGTCTCAATCTCGGCGTGTCCTATCTCAATCGCGGACAGTACGAGCGCGCCTACGCGACGCTCGTCGAGGCCAAACGCCTCTACGACACCCAGCAGTCGGTGCAGGCGTTCCCGCGCATCGGGGCCTTCATCCATTACAATCTCGGCGCCGTCTTGGTGGCGCAGAAACACTACCAGCAAGCCGAGCCGCAGATCGCTCGCAGCCTGGAGCTGGGCGGCCAGTATCTGGCGCTGCGGCCGATGGCGTTTTTCCTCCGCAGCCGCATCGCCGCACAGCGCGGCGAATGGTCGGTGGCGGCGGACCACATGCGCGAGGCGCTGCGCTACCGCGATGAGCCGAGCTGGCGCGTCGATTTCGCGCGCTACACCCTGCAGTCCGGCAACCCCATCGGCGCCCGCCTGATCATCGACTCGGCCCTGCAGGCCTACCCCGGCTACCAGCGCGCCGAGGATTTCCGCCGCGAGCTCGAACGGTAGGCTCGCGCCGAGCTGCCGCCGCGCACTCGTCGGTGACGTGCCGACGAGGACAGCGTACTTGCGGGGCCTGGCGTTATCAGTAGACTGCGCCCCCCAGTGAGTGCCGATTTCACCCTGTCCGTCATCGTGCCGGTCTACAACGAACGGCTGACGTTGCGGGCGCTGATCGAACGCGTGCGCGCCGTGCCGGTGCGCAAGCAGATCATCATCGTCGATGATTGCTCGACCGATGGCACCGCCGATGTCGTACGCGCCCTGGCGGCCGAGCCGGCGGACGCGAACAATACGCTCATCGCCCTCTTCCACGCCCAGAACGGCGGCAAGGGCGCCGCCATCCGAACGGCGATCCCGGCGGTGACGGGTGATCTCGCCCTGATCCAGGACGCCGATCTCGAGTACGACCCCGGCGAGTACCCGAACCTCATTCGGCCGATTCTCGATGGCCACGCCGACGTCGTCTTCGGCTCGCGCTTCCTCGGCGGTCCCCACCGCGTGCTGTTCTTTCGCCACAGCCTCGGCAATCGATTGCTCACCCTGCTCTCGAATCTGTGCACCGACCTCAACCTCACGGACATGGAGACCTGCTACAAGGTCTTTCGCAGCGACGTGCTGAAGCGCCTCCACCTGGTCTCCGACCGCTTCGGCATCGAGCCCGAGATCACCGCCAAGATCGCCCGCCTCGGCTGCCGCATCTACGAGGTGCCGATCAGCTACCATGGCCGCGAGTACTGGGAGGGCAAGAAGATCGGCTGGCGGGACGGCGTGGCCGCCGTCTGGACGATTCTGCGCCACACGGTGGCGGACGACGCGGAAGGCGCCGACGCCGGGCATGCCTCGCTGCGCCGCTTGCGCCGTGCCCGCCGCTACAACGAGTGGGTCTGGGGGCAGCTGCGCACGTTCGCCGGCGAGCGCGTGCTCGAAGTGGGCTGCGGCATCGGCACCTACACCGGCTTCCTGCGCAACCATGCGCTGGTCGTTGCCACCGATAACAATCCCGCCTACCTCGAGTTCGTACAACGCCGCTTCCAGCACCACCCCAACGTGCACGCGCAACAGATCGATTGGGAGCGCCCCGACCTCGCCGCGTTGCGCGCCCAGGGCTTCGACACCATCGTGTGCCTGAACGTGCTCGAGCACGTCGAGCGCGACGACGACGCATTGGCGACGTTCGCCAGCCTGCTACCGGTCGGCGGTCACCTCCTTTTGCAGGTGCCCGCGCTCGACGAGCTCTATGGCGAGATCGACCGCGCCATCGGCCACTATCGCCGCTACCGCCGAGAAGCGTTGGTGGCGCAGCTCGCGCGCCATGGCTTCGCCATCGACATGGCGCGCTATTTCAATCTGCCCGGCGTGCTCGGCTGGTACCTCAACGCCCGCCTGCTGCGCCGGCGTTCCGTGCCTGGCTTGCAGGCGCGCATCGCCAGTGCTCTGGTTCCGTGGTTGCGCCTGGAGCGCCACCTCGATCCGCCATTTGGCATGTCGCTGCTCGTCGCCGCGCGCAAAGAGCGCGACAGCGCCGCCGCCGCCCCCTTCTCGCTGCCCGCGATCGAACACGAGCGCTAGCCCGAGGCGCCACGCGGCGGTCCGGGCGCGATGCGCCACCCGCGGCACCTGTGGCCGCCGGCGGTGCCCCCGGCACCGCCCGGTGGGGCGGGGCGCGGCGCGAGAAGCCGTCGCCCGTCCTGCAGCGCACCGCCCGCCCCAACCCGGTCGCCTGCATCGCGCGCATTCCGTGCAGCCACATCCCAAGCCGTAGCCGCGGCACCTGTGGCCGCCGGCGGTGCCCCCGGCACCGCCCGGTGGGGCGGGGC
>CAYYWP010000016.1:28856-35569 GCA_964475125.1 uncultured Binatia bacterium (SeqCode)
CCGCGGCACCTGTGGCCGCCGGCGGTGCCCCCGGCACCGCCCGGTGGGGCGGGGCGCGGCGCCGGAGGTTGCGATGACTGGAGCAACATCAATGCGCCCGAGTCATTGCGCCGTCGCCGCCTGGCGTGTGCATCCTCCGCCATGTGCGTTTCGCGGCGACGCGCTGCCCGCAACGTCCGGCTCACCGAAGCTCTCTACCGCGAGCCGAATCGGCCCTGCTTCGTCACCATTCGTGCCGCAGGCCGAGCGAATCCATTCCTCGAACCCGCCCTGAACGACGCGATCATCGCCGTGCTGGCCACCGAGGGCAGGCGACACCGCTGCGCCGTGTACACATACTGCCTCATGCCCGATCACCTACACGTCGTCTGCGCTCCCCGTGACCCCGACGAGTCCGTGATCGTGTTTTTGGATCGCTTCAAGAGCGCCTCGACTCGTGTCGCGTGGCGCCACGGAGTGCTCGGCCGCCTGTGGCAGCCGCGCTTCTACGACCATGTCGTGCGGCTGGAGGAGTCGCTGGCGGCGATCTGCGAGTACGTTCTGGCTAACCCGCAACGAGCGCAACTCGTCCGCGCAGGCGAACGGTATCGGTGGGCTGGAATGCTGGACCCGATTCCTTGAGGGGTCAGCGCGGTCGTGCGCACTGCGGTCTGGTTGCGCCATGCCCCCCCCAGCCCGGCGGTGCCGGGGGCACCGCCGGCGGCCACAGGTGCCGCGGCTACGGCTCGCGATGTGCCTGCGCTGCTTGCTGCACGGAGGACCGCCAGCGTGCACCGTGAACTCGTGCGCACTGCGGTTTGGTCGCGCCTCACCCCCCAGCCCGGCGGTGCCCGGGGCACCGCCGGCGGCCACAGGTGCCGCGGCTACGGCTCGCGATGTGCCTACGCTGCTCGCTGCACGGAGGACCTCCAGCGTGCACCGTGAACTCGCGCGCACTGCGGTTCGGTCGCGCCATGCCCCCCAGCCCGGCGGTGCCCGGGGCACCGCCGGCGGCCACAGGTGCCGCGGCTACGGCTCGCGACGAGTCTGCGCGCCTCAGCGCACGGTGCGGAGCGGACGCGCGACGCTGCCGTCGGCCGGCGTCACGCCCCAGAGCGCGTCGTGGGCGCCGAGCACTCCCGCGGCTTCCTCGAGGATCTTGAGCCAGCGGATGTTGTAGTGGCGAGGGTGCTCGAGCTCGGCAAGCGGCAGGCCGCGCAGGCGAGCCACGGCGTTGCTCACCGACTCCTCGACCGTCACCAGAGGCCGAAAGTCGAGCACGGCGGCGATCTTGCGCGCCGAGACGCGATAGCTGCGCACGCCGGTGTAGCCGTAATCGGAGTCGATCTGCACCGCTACGCCGTGCTCGGCGAGCGCGCGCTGGACGCGCAACGCCAGCTCGGAGATGCGCAGGTTACGAAAGATGACGTTGAAGATCTGCCCGCGCACCTTGTCAGGCTCGGCTTCCAGGCAGGCCAGATAGGCGCGCGCCGCATCGCGCACGTCGACCAACGGGCGCCACATCTCGCCGCCGTAGTGGATGGTGATGCGCCCGCGCGCCAGCGCGTCTTTGACGAAGGTGTTCACCACCAGGTCGAACCGCATGCGCGGCGACCAACCGTAGACGGTCCCCTTGCGCAGCACGACCGGACAGAAGCCAGCGTCGGCCAGCGGCAGCAGGCGTTGCTCGCCCTCGAACTTGGAGCTCGAATAGGCGGCGCGCGGGCGCACCGGCGCCTCTTCGTCGAGCACGACGTCGGCGTCCGGATCCTCCACACCCTGGTCGTAGATCGAGCACGACGAGGCGAACACATAGCGCTCGACGCCGGCCGCCTTGGCCTGGCGGGCGGAGTGCTCGGTCGCGACGGTGTTGGTCTCGTAGTTCGCCTCCGGGTTGAACTCCGCCGTCGGATCGTTCGACAGGCCGCCGAGGTTGACCACCGCGGCGACGCCCTCGAACAGCACCGGATCGATGGCCCGCATGTCGCCGCGCACGACCTCGAGGCGATCGCGGACGTCGCGCAGGCCGTGCTCGCCGTAGAGGAAGCGGTCGAACACCTTGACCGCGTAGCCGCGCGTCAACAGCTCCTCGACGAGGACGCTGCCGACGTAGCCGGCCCCGCCGATGACCAGGACCTTCTTCGCCGTGCGCTGCGCCGGCCGGGTCGCGCCGCGTTGCATGTCGCGCCGACCCTAGTGCCGGCCGCTGTCTCCGTCAACGAAGTAAGGGGACAGTCCCTTTAGAGAACGTCCCTTTAGAGGGACTGTCCCCTTTGATACACCGCCGGCATGCGTCATGTCGTGATCATCGGGGCCCGCGGTCAGCTCGGCACGGATCTGCAACCGGCGCTTGCCGACGCTCGCGTCAGCGCCCTGACCCGCGCCGAGCTCGACGTCGGCGACCCGTCGCGCGCCGCCGCCACCCTCGCCGAGCTCGAACCGGACGTGGTGATCAATACCAGCGCCTTTCACCAGGTGGACGTCTGCGAAAGCGAGCCGGCAGCGGCCTTCGCGGTCAACGCCGTCGGCGCCTATCACCTGGCGCGCCTGGCCGGCGAGCTCGACTTCACGCTGGTGCATTTCAGCACCGACTACGTGTTCGATGGCCGCCGCGGCACGCCGTATCGCGAGCGCGATGCCGCCGAGCCGCTCAGCATCTACGGCATCTCCAAGCTCGCCGGCGAGCGACTCGTGTGCACCTTCGCGCCGCGCCATTTCGTCATTCGCACCACCGGGCTGTACGGCGTCGCCGGCGCCAGCGGCAAGGGCGGCAACTTCGTCGAGACCATGCTCCGCCTCGCCGCCGCGGGCCCGGTGCGCGTGGTCGATGATCAGGTCATGACGCCGACCGCCACCGCCGATCTCGCCCTGGCCGTCGCCACCCTGCTGCGCCGCGAGGGTGAGGGCGACGTGCCGTACGGGATCTACCACATCACCAACGCCGGCCAGTGCTCGTGGTACGTGTTCGCCAAGGCGATCTTCGCGCGTTGCGGCATGGCGGCCGACCTGACACCGATCACGCAGGCCGAATCGAGCGCCAAGGCCCGGCGGCCGCCGTTCTCGGTGCTCGATCACGGCAAGTGGATGGCAGCCGGCTTCGCCGAGCTGCGGCCCTGGCCCGAAGCCCTGGGCGACTACCTGCGCGCCAAGGGCCACCTATGACCCGGCCGATCGAGCCGAGCGGCGCCGGTGAATGAGCCCACGAGCGTCTGCGACGAGCCGTAGCCGCGGGACCTGTGCCCGCCGGCAGCGCAGCGCGCTGTCCGGTGAGGTGGGGCGTGGCAACCGTATGCCGGCGACAGCGGATCACCACCAGCGCTTCCCGCGTGCCACACCCCCCGCCACTCGGCGACGCGCAGCGTCGCCGGCGGGCACAGGTCCCGCGGCTACGGCTCGTCGCAGACGCTCATGGGGTGAGCAGCGGGACACTTCGTTCAACGTTGAGGCCCGGCGTGGACAGTGCTGACGCCAGCGCCCCGTTGGTCGCCGTCGTCGTCGTCAATTGGCACAAGCGCGGCGCGACGCTCGACTGCATCGCCGCGCTCACCCGCCTCACCTACCCGCGCTGGTACCTAGTGCTGGTCGACAACGGCTGCATCGACTTCAGCCCCGCCGAGCTGGCACGCCTGGTGCCCGACGGCACGTACCTGCACAGCCCGACCAACCTCGGCTTCGCCGGCGGCGCCAACCGCGGCCTGCGCGAGGCGCTCAAGCGCGACGCCGCCTGGGTGTGGTTCCTCAATAACGACACGCTGCCCGAAGCCGGCGCGCTCGATGCGTTGATCGACGTCGCCCGCCGCCCGCCGGGGGCCGCCATCGTCGGCGCCAAGATCCTGCAACGCCTGGCCCCTGATCGGCTCGACTCGGTCGGATTGGAAGTCGACCTCGGCAGCGGCCGCATCTGGCTGATCGGTCACGACCAGCCGGAGCGCGGCCAATGCGATCGCCTCACCGATCCGGTGGCGGTGACGGCGTGTGCCATGCTGGTCAGCCGGCGCGCTGCCGAGCAACTGGGCGGGTTCGACGAGACGTTTTTCACCTACCTCGAAGATGCCGACCTGTGCCTGCGGGCACGCGCCTTGGGGCTGCGCGTCGCCTTCGCTCCCCGGGCTCGTGTGTTACACGACCGCCCGCCCGCACACCGCCGCCGCCAGTCGGCGGAGAGTCTCTACTACGCCACTCGCAACCACCTGGCGCTGCTGCAGCGCTACAGCCCGGCCCCGCCGTGGCGGCGCAAGCTGCAAGAAGTCGAGGTGATTTTCCGCTACCTCGCCTTCGCCGTGCGCGGCAGCGAGCGGCGGCTGGCGGCGCTCAGGGCCGTGCGTCAGGGGGTACGAGAGTACCGCCGCGGTCGCTGAGAGCGCCTCGGCTCACCACGGCCAGCCACGCACCAGGACGACCGCCACCGCGATCAGCGCCAGCGCCAAGACCGCGTCGGCGCGGCCGAGCAGCGCCGCGGCGCGGCGCAAACGCTCTGCCCCGATCGAGCGCGGATCGCACTCGAGCGCCCGCGTCGCCCGCGGACCAATGATGAAATCGTGCACCGCGCTGATCGCCAGCACGGCGGCGAACAGTGCCAGCTTGATCACCACGGCTCGCCCGAACGGCGAGGCCAGCCACTCGGGGCGGCCGAAGTCGGCCGGGCGAACGCCGCGCATCCACAGGTTGAACACGCCAGTGACCAGCAGCACCGCGAAGCAGGTCCAGGCGACGGCGCGCAGGCGCGGGCCGCTCTGGCGCAGGAAGGCCGCCGCCGCGACGCGCTCGCCGCGCCGCAGCCACGGCACGACGACCAGCGCGAGAAAAAAGAGCCCGCCCGCCCAGACGACGGTGGCCAGGATGTGCAGCCACACCGAGGCGAGGTAGAGGACGTACACGGTGAGGCGGCGCGGACGCGGTTACGCGTCACGCGCCCGAGCCGCCATTGGCAGCAGCTCGATCTGACCGGCCAGCGGGCGCTCGGCACGCGTCTTCTTGCGCGTCCCGCGGCCCGGATTCGCCGGCGCGAAGAACACCGCGAGGTCGATGTCGAAGGCATCGGCGATCGCCTCGAGATGGCGAATGGTCGGCACGTGGAGACCGCTTTCC
Organism: uncultured Binatia bacterium (SeqCode); assembly: GCA_964475125.1. Taxonomy (GTDB): domain Bacteria; phylum Desulfobacterota; class Binatia; order HRBIN30; family CADEER01; genus CAYYWP01. Next base: position 33,924 of record CAYYWP010000016.1, read on the forward strand.
CAGCGCCGCACCGTACTGGCCGAGACACTGCCGACGCGGGCTGCGAACCCCTCCGGTGTCAGGCCGAAGGCCTGACGGAGGGCCCGGAGGTTGGCGGCGTTCCACCGCTGGCCGCGTCCCATCGCGCTGAAACGGCTACCGCCCAGCGGCCGCGGCTACGGCTCGTGTGCAGGCGCTCATTGCGAGCTCGTCACCGGGCGACGAAACGTGTGCGCAACAGTCGGTCGTTCCTCACTGGCACTGTCCGTAAACGACGCTGGCGATGTCGCCCAACGTCGAGCCGAAGAAGTTCGCCACGCCGCGGATCTGCAGGCCGGTGAGTTGGCCGGCCGCAAACTGACCGCAGGTGATCGGCGCGCCACTCGCCGACGCCGGCGTGCCGCTGCCCGGCACGGTGCCGGCGCCGCCATTGGCGTTGGTGATCAACGTCTGCGTCATCGAAGTGGTCTGCGGGATGCAGAGCGAGCCGACGTCGATGGTCACATCCTGACCGTCGCACGGCGCGGCGGCCTCCACGGTGAGCGTCGAACCCAGGTAACACTGCGCCTCACCCTTGCGTTCCTCGCCACCCCCCATCGCGTTCAGGCAGCTGCATTGGCAGATGTTCGGCACCAAGCCCGCATCCGGACCATTGCAGCTACCGCTGTCGGCAGCGGCGCACTGGGCGTCGCTGGTGCAGGCCTGCATCTCGCCCATGGTGCAGTAGCCGGTGCATCCGGAACTGAGAGGCTCGCGTTCGTCTTCGACGCATGCCACTTCACACTCCACCTCGCACTCTTCGTTCCCCTCGCACGCGCCGATGTTGCCATCGGAGAGCAGATCGATGGCGAGTGGTGTACCGCCGTCGCAGTCTATCTGGGCCGGTGGGCAGGTTTCAGTGCTCGGCGCGATGCAGAGGATGCCGACGTTGGGCAGGGTGATGGGGTCGATCGCGATGATCTCGCACGTGCATTCGGCGGTCCCGTCCGGCGCGACCGCTCCGCAGGTCACTCGCGTCGAACCGGTCATCACCAAAGGGAGGGGAAACGGAACGGCGGCGATGTTGATCTCGAGGCGGCTCGGGCTCGCCGCCGCCGGGGTCGGCGGCGGCGCGGCGACGAGGTTGCAGACGTGCGAACCGAGCGGTGGGCAGCCGTTCAGCGAGTTGTTCACGCCGAGGACGAGCTGGGCGATGTCGACCTGTCCCTGCTGATTCTCGAACGCCGGGCACGCCGAGACCGGTTGTATCTCCAGGACGATGTTGACGCCGGTGATCAAGTTGTTGATGCGTACCTGGTTGATGCTGTCGCAGTCGCCGACGCACTGCATCTGCGCCTGTCCTCGCCCGGCGCCCAGCAGCGCGAGGAGCACACCGGTCAGCGTCACCAGCGATCTCGCTCTCAGCATCATCGTCGCCTCCCTTGCCGCGGCCTCGTTACACGGCCCCGGTCAGCAGTGAGCTGCGTTCTCACACTCGCCAAGTGAACGCCGTTTGTCTACTCCGAAACGCGCGCTGCCGTCAAAAGCCGGTAGTGGGTCAGCGTGGGGCCAAGCCGTAGTGGATCTCCGCGTCGAGCGAGCGCGCCGCGGCCCGGCGCCCACAGGCGCGGGGCGCCGCCGGGCCACAACGAATCAGCGCCCACGCGGCGCCGGCGCACCCCCCAATC
>CAYYWP010000016.1:35579-38647 GCA_964475125.1 uncultured Binatia bacterium (SeqCode)
ATCTCCGCGGCGCACCCTGGCACGGAGCGCCGCCGGGCCACATCGAACCGTGCGCACTCGCTGCTCCTTCGCACGCCACATTCGGAGGGCGATGCTCCGCATCGCCGTGCGCCGCGGAGCGGCGCGCTCCAGCGCTCGGCCCATTCCCAAGACGCCGGCGGCTTGCAATGCCGGGCCCGAAATCAGCACAATGCCGCATGGCACGCGCCGCCGGCTGGCTGCTCGCCGCCTTGGCCATCGCCGCCGCCGCACCGAGCCGCGGTCAGCTGCAGATCGACATCAACCGTCCGCGCTCGCCCTTCGAATGCGACACCCCGGTGGGTGAGAGCTGGTACGGCTCGACCCAGCGCTGCCTCGACGAGCTCTGCGGCGGCCGCAACGTCACCAACGAGTGGCTGTTCGACGAGCACAAGCGCCGCCGCCGCAACCCCTGCTACGGGCGCGACCCAACCTCGTTCACGGGCAAGTGAGGAAGGCGTGGGACACAGAGGGGGACAGTCCCCTTAGTTAAGGGGACTGTCCCCTTTCGTCTCGCGCAGCACCGCCAGCATTTCGCCGTGGAGCGCGGCGTTCGAGGCCAGGGTTTCGTCGCCGTGGAGGTCGTGCGGGCCGCCGCGGAAGTCGCTCACCCTGCCACCCGCCTCGCGCACGATGAGCGCCCCGGCGGCGATGTCCCAGGGCTTGAGGCGCCACTCCCAGTAACCGTCCACCCGCCCGCAGGCCGTCCAGCAGAGGTCGAGCGCCGCCGAACCGGCGCGGCGGATGCCTTGCGCGCGCAGCATGAACGCCTTGATCACGCCGAGGTACAGATCGGCGCGCTGGCGCCGGTCGTACGGCGTACCGGTGGCGAGCAGTGCGGCGCCGAGCTCGCCGATCGGCGAGACGCGGATGGGCGCGCCGGTGAGGGTCGCGCCGCCGCCGCGCACGGCGGCGAAGGTCTCGCGGCGCAGCGGATCGGCGACGATACCGAGCAGGGTTTCGTCGCCGCACACCAAGGCCAGCGAAACGGCGAAGTGCGGGTGGCCGTGGGCGAAGTTGGTCGTGCCGTCGAGCGGGTCGAGGTACCAGACGTGATCCAGTCCTCCCGGCCGCGCCGGGCCGCTGCCCGCCGACGCCTCTTCGCCGATGACCAGGTGCTCGGGGAAGGCGCGGCGCAGTCGTTCGCTGACCAGCGCCTCGGCGGCATGGTCGGCCTCGGTGACCAGATCCAGCGCGCCCTTCAGCGTGATGCGCTGCGGCCCGCCACAGGCGTCGCGCAGGTACTCGGCCGCCTCGGCCACCGCGGCATGCGCGACCGCCAGGTAGCAATCGAACTCCGCCATCGACGCGACGCCTGGCACACGGCGTCGGCCCAGGCAATGCCACGCCCGACGCACCCCCTGCCACCGCCCGCCGCCCACCGGTCACTGGTCGCTGGTCACCGGTCACCGGTGACCGGTGACGAGCGGTTTGCTCGCCGCGTCGGGCTCGATTAGCGTGCAGGCGCATGTTCGGCACCTGGCTCGAGCGCGGGGAGCACCTGGCCGAGGTGCAAGCGCAGCGCGCGCTGCTGCGCTTCCTGAACGGCGTCGACTGGTTGATTCGCGACCCCAAGCGCCTGGTCGGGCAGACGCCGTACGACGTCGTGTATCAGCGCGGCAAGCTCAGCCTGCGCCACTACCGGCATCGCGATCCGACCATGCGGCCGCGCTATCCGCTGCCGGTCTTGTGCGTGCCGCCGCTGATGGTGAAGCCTTTCGTCTTCGATCTCCTGCCCGGGCGCAGCCTGATCCAGTATCTGCTCGAGCGCGGCTTCGACGTCTTTCTGGTCGACTTCGGCGAGCCCGACGCGGCCGATGCCTTCGTCACCCTCGACGACTACGTGCTCGATTGGCTGCCCACCGCCTGTCGCGAGACCTGTCGCGTCGCCGCAAGCCGCGAGCTGTCGGTGATCGGCTACTGCATGGGCGGCTTGTTCGGCCTCATGTACCTGGGCGTCAGCGGCGACCGCATGGTGCGCAATCTGATCACCATCGGCGCCCCGCTCGACGTCAGCAAGATGGGCGTCTTCGCCTGGGTCGCCAAGGTCGCCGGCGGCCAGGTCGAGGGACTCGCCAAGCGCGCCGGCAACGTGCCGGGCGGGCTGTCGAGCGCCGTGTTCCGCCTCCTGACGCCGGCCAAGAACGTCACCCGCTACGCCGACCTGTTCATGAACATGTGGGATCGCGAGTACGTGAACGGCTTCGATGCGATGAATCAGTGGGTAAGCCAGTTCATCGACTACCCACAAGCGGCGTTCCGGCAGTTCGTGCGCGACTTCGCCCGCCAGAATCAGCTGGTACGCGGGCAGATGCGCTTCGGCGGGCGCCCCGCCGATCTCGCCCGCGTGCGCGCCAACCTGCTCGCCTTCGCCGGCCGCACCGATCAGATCGCGCCGGCCGCGGCGGTGCGCGCACAGGTGGAGGTGGTCGGCAGCCGCGACGTCTCGTTCCGCCTCGTCCCCGGCGGCCACATGGGCATCTTCGCCGGACACAGCGCGGCGAAATTGGTCTGGCAACCGCTCGTCGAATGGCTGGCACCGCGCTCCGAGCTGCGGCCGCGGCGGGCGCGGGCCGGCAGCGCGACGAATCGTACGCGCCCGGCGCGGCGCACCGCCCGGCGGGCGCGCGGCGCCGCGGCGCGCTGAGGAGGGCCGCGATGCTATTCGTCGCCGAGTATGGGTTCGGGTGGGAGGCGCTCACCAGCGTCGTCGCCAAGCGCCTGGAGTGGGACGAGGTGCAACCGGAGGGCTTTCGCTTCGTCGGCGAGTACGTCTGGCAGGCCGGCGAACCGGCCTTTCGCGGCGTCGCCATCATCGAGGCCGCCGATGTCGAGTCGCTCAACGCCTTCGCGCTGCATTACGGCCCGACGCTGACGATGACGATTCACCCCGCCACCGACGTCGCCTCGGGCCTGGCGCAAGTGCGCCAGCGCGCCCCGGCGGCACCCCGCCGCACGCGCCGGCGCTGACGGCTCGTTGATAGGTCCAAGCGTTCGCGACGAGCCGTAGCCGCGGGACCTGTGCCCGCCGGCAGCGCAGCGCGCTGCCC
>CAYYWP010000017.1:0-37690 GCA_964475125.1 uncultured Binatia bacterium (SeqCode)
GAGCGCGCCGCGGAGCGGCGCGCTCCACCGCCCTGACGAGTCACTACCGATGCAATTGATACAGGACGCTCGCTCGCAGCCGGGCCCGTCCGCCGGGCGCCGCCGAGCTGGTGCAGGTGGTCGGGACGATCTAGTTCGGTTTTCTCGATTCACAGCAATCAGATTTCGTATTTGCCGATGGGCACCTGCGAGCCTACCACTCGGTGAAGCAGAGGACATGAAGCGAGCGGAACACGTTCAACCCGACCGGCGAGGCGGGGCGCGCGCTTCGCCGGTCCGACGCGCGCGACAGAGCGCACAGAAGGGAGGACACATGCGCACGATGGGTATCAGTATGGTAGCGGCCGCCGCGTTCCTTTCGGCGGTCGCCGTGGCGTCGAGCCAAGCGCCGGACGCCACGCTCGAGTTCGAAGAGGGCGCGGTACAGGCGGGCTTCGGCTACGGCTGGGGAAGTGGCACCCTGACTTATGCGGGGAAACCGCACGCGGTGTCGATCAGCGGTCTGGGGGTGCGCAACCCGGCGACCAACATCGGGGCAAAGGGCACAGTCTACAACTTGAAGAAGCTCGAAGACATCAACGGCAACTACGTCGCCGTGCAAAGCGGGGGAGCCACGGCCCAAGCCGACGGCGTGACGACCGTGCAGAATCAGCACGGCGTCAAGATTGTCCTCAGCTCCACAACGCCGGGGGTCAAGTTCTACGTCGGCGAGGTCGGGGCCAAGATCGCGCTGAAGTAGTGGTGCGGTGCAAGGCGCGCGCCCTCGAGCCCCTGCAAGATCGGCGGGCGGGCGAGTAGGTTGTAAGAGGTGTCCTCGCGACTTCGCGTGACGGGAACGTTCCGTTGCGTCGCGGGTCGCGAGGGCGCCGCGATCGCGAACGGGCTATAGTCGGCTCATGAGATCCGTGCGATTCGTCACGCTGCCTGCACTGGGCGCGCGGTTCGCCTTGCTCATGGGTCTCTGGGCGGTGCTGAGTGGGGGTAACCGTGATCTCTGGTGGTTCGGGGTTCTGGTGGTTGCGGCTGGCACCGCGTGGAGCGCGTTATTGTCGCCGTGCCGGTCGCACGCTTGGCGCGCGAGGGCATTGCCGGGCGTGGCGTGGTTCTTTCTCGTCGAGATCTGGCGCAGTGGCGTGGCCGTGGCGCGCGTCGCGCTCGACCCGCGCTGCCACCCCGACCCGGAGATCTTCACTTACCCGCTACGACTCTCACCGGGGTCGGCGCCCGTGTTTCTGGCCAACCTGATCACCCTCTTGCCGGGCACCCTGAGTGTCGACATTCGCGGCACGGACTTGCTGGTGCACACATTGCTGCGCTCGCCCCGGCAGATGGTCGAAACCGCAGCCGTGGAAGGGCGGGTTGCGGTATTGTTCGGTGCAGCGCCCCTCGCACAGAGCCACGGCGGAGCGGAGGCAGATTGACGATGGATGCGCTGGCGATTGGGATGTTGCTCGGTGGATTGGTGCTGTTGACCGTTGGCGCGGAGCTGCTCGTTCGCGGTGCGGTACGCCTGGCGGCCTACTTCGGCGTTTCACCGCTGGTCATCGGTCTGACCGTGGTGGCGTACGGCACCAGTACGCCAGAGCTGGCGGTCAGTCTGCAGGCGGCGTGGGGTGGCAACGCCGACATCGCCGTGGCCAACGTCGTGGGCAGCAACATCTTCAACGTCCTGTTCATCCTCGGTATCTCTGCACTGATCGTCGCCTTGCCCGTGGCGCAGCAGCTGGTGCGCCTCGACGTGCCGATCATGATCGCCGTGTCGCTGCTCGTTTGGGTTCTTTGTCTCGACGGTCGGCTGGGTGCGGGGGACGGGGCGGTGCTGTGCGCCGGTATCGTGCTGTACACCGTTTGGGCCATCCGCAAGAGCCGCCGGGAGACAGCCGCCGTGCAGCGCGAGTACGCGCGGGAATACGGGCCGGCAGGGTCGCGCGGCGCGACGCTGGGCACCAAGACCTGGGCCATCGCACTCGTGCTGATCGGTCTTGGCATCCTCGTGCTCGGCGCGCGTTGGTTGGTCGCCGGGGCGATCGCGCTGGCGCAAGCGCTCGGCTTGAGCGACGTCGTGATCGGGCTCACCGTCGTTGCGGTGGGCACCTCACTGCCCGAGTTGGCCACGTCGGTGGTGGCGGCGTTCCGTGGCGAACGCGACATCGCAGTGGGTAACGTCGTCGGCAGCAACATCCACAACTTGCTTGCCATTCTCGGCCTGTCGAGCGTCATCGCGCCGAGCGGGCTATCGGTGGCGCCGAGCATGGTGTGGTTCGACCTGCCGATCATGTTGGCCGTGGCCGTTGCCTGCCTGCCGATCTTTTTCACCGGACATCTCATCGCGCGATGGGAAGGGGCGCTGCTGTTCGGCTACTACGTCGCCTACACCACCTTCCTGATCTTTGGCGCGGGCGAACACGACGCCGTGCAGCACCTGCAGTGGATCATGGGCTGGTTTGCGTTGCCGCTGACCTTTGTCACACTGCTCGTCTTGGCCTGGCGGGCACGGCGGACCGCAAGCGTCGGCCGACCGAGTGCCGAAGCGTGATGAACACCTGGTTGCTGATTATCGCCGGGTTCCTGCTGCTCAACATGCTGGCGGGCATGTGGCGCGTCTTGCGCGGGCCGACACTGGCGGATCGCTTATTGGCGACGCAGCTTTTCGGCACCACCGGCGTCGCCATTCTCCTCCTGCTGGCGCCGCCGTTAGACATGCCCGCCGCGCGCGATGTCGCGCTCGTTCTCGCCTTGTTGGCGGCGATGACTGCGGTGGCATTCGTCGAGCGCAGTGCGCCACCGCGGGCCCCGAGCGACGGCGCGACATGAACCCTCGTGATGTGGTCGCGCTGGGCTGCCTGATGGTTGGCGGCCTGTTCTTCCTGGCCGGGACGATCGGGCTGCTGCGCTTCCCCGACGTCTATACGCGTCTGCACGCCCTCACCAAGGCCGACACCCTGGGCCTGGGGTGCGTGGTGGTCGGGCTCGCTATTGAAGCGACGGGATGGGTGGTCGCGCTCAAGCTGTTGCTGATCTGGCTACTCGTCTGCTTCGCCAGCGCCACGTCAGCGCAGTTGATCGCGCGCCGGGCCTATCGCGACGGGGTGCCGCTGTGGAGGGCCGGTGAGCACGGCTGACTGGGTGTTCGACGGCCTGGTGGTGCTGACGCTTCTCTGGCTTGCGCACGGCGTGCTCACGGTGCGCGATCTCATGCACGCCGCGCTCCTATTTGTCAGCTTTGGATTGTTCATGGCCCTGGCGTGGGTACGGTTGCGCGCGCCGGACGTGGCGCTCGCCGAGGCGGCGATCGGGTCCGGCCTCACCGGTGCGCTACTCATCGATGCGATTCGCGAGCTCGGGCGCGACGACACGCACGCGGTCAGTGGCGGGCGGCTGCGACAAAGGACGGTTGCGGCGCTGCTGCTGTTGCCGGGCGCCGCCCTGGTGTGGGCGGTGCAGGCACTCGAGCGGCCGACGGCCGGGTTGTCGCCGGCCGTCGCGGATGCGCTCTCGCAGAGTGGTGTGAGCCACCCAGTCACCGCCGTCCTGCTCAACTTCCGCGCTTACGATACGTTGTTGGAGATTACCGTTCTGTTGCTGGCGGCGATCGGGGTGTGGGCAATCGGCGGCGTCCGCACGGCGGGTGAGCTGTGGAGCACGGCCTCCGGAGTGGCGCGCGGCACCGTGGAGCGCTCGCTGGCTCGTGTCGGAGGGCCGCTCGCCATCGTGGTGGCAGGGTATGTGCTGTGGGCAGGCGGACACCAGCCCGGTGGCGGCTTTCCCGCCGCGGCGATCCTCGCCGGCGCCGCGCTGGTGACGCTGTTCGCCGGCGAGCTGCGAGCCGTTGACCCGGCAGGCTGGCGGATACGGGCCTTGCTGGCGGGCGGCGTGTTGCTCTTCTTGGCCGTCGGCCTGGGCGCAATGGTCGGCGGCAGCTTTCTGGAGTTGCGACCGCCGGCGGCGAAGCTGCTCATTCTCTTGATCGAGACCGGCTTCACCCTCTCCGTGGCAGCGATTCTCGTCATCCTCTTTCTCGGACCATCGTCGGCATCGCCGACGCGCGGCGAGAGATGACCCAGTCGCTGTTGTACCTCTTGGCCGGCCTTGGGTTGGTTCTCGTCGCCATGCGCGGGTTGTTCGCCGCGCCGCATCTCCTGCGCAAGATTCTCGCCCTCAACCTGCTGGGCAGCGGAGTCTGTTTGGTCCTGGTGGCGCTGGCCAGCCGCGCGCCCGCACCGACAGTCGATCCAGTGCCGCACGCGCTGGTGTTGACCGGCATCGTGGTGGCGGTGAGTGCGACGGCGTTCGGTATCGCGCTGGCGCGGCGTTGGTTTCGCGACACGGGGCGATGTGCACTCCCGGGAGAATAGCCCAGCATGGGAGACGCGGTCGTCACCCCCATGGCGCTGTTGAGTCTCTGCGCCATTACCCTCGTTGCGCTACCGCTGGCGGGCGGCGTGCTGACGTTCGTCGTCGGACGGCGTGCGATACCGTGGGTGCCAGCCGTCACCGCCGGCGGTAGCATCGCGGCCGCCGTTGGGTTGGCGACGTTCGTCGCCAGAGACGGACCGCAACGTCTGGCGATCGGCGGATGGGGAGCGCCGCTGGGAATCGATCTGTACGCCGACGGCCTCACCGTATTGATGGTCGCCATGAGCGTCGGCGTCGGGGCGCTGGTCAGTGTCTTCGCGGTGTCGTACTTCCACCGCGCAGACGGGCGGCAGACGGCGACCTTCTGGTCGCTGTGGCTCATTCTGTGGTCGGCGCTGCACGCCACCTTTCTGGCGGCCGACGTGTTCAATCTCTATGTCACGCTCGAGATGCTGACCTTCGCCGCCGTCGCCCTCGTCGCGCTCGCCGGCGGCCGCAGGGCGCTCGGCGCAGCCTTGCGTTACCTGTTCGCCGCGTTGTTTGGCTCGTTGGCGTACTTGCTCGGCGTCGCGGTGCTCTACGGCAGCCATGCGACGCTGGACATCGCCCAGTTGGGTGCTCGGATGGCCTCGACGCCCGCGGCGTGGATGGCGCTGGCCTTGATGACCGCTGGCCTGTTGTTCAAGACCGCGCTCGTCCCGTTTCACGTCTGGCTCCCGCCCGCGCACGCCAACGCCGCGGCGCCCGTGAGCGCGTTGCTGTCGGCGCTGGTGGTGAAGGCGTCGTTCTACCTGCTGCTGCGACTGTGGTTCGAGGTGTTTCCCGTACTGAGTGCGAGCGCCGCCGCGCAGGTTCTCGGGTGCCTCGGCGCAGTGGCGATCGCCTGGGGCTCGGTGCAGGCGCTGCGACAAGTCAGGCTGAAGATGCTGGTAGCGTACTCAACGGTCGCACAGTTGGGCTACCTCTTCTTGGTCTTTCCCCTCGCGGTCGGCGGCGCCGCGACGGGTTCGGCGGCGGTCGCGGCGTGGAGCGGCGTCGTCTATCACGCCCTGTCGCACGCTTGCGCCAAGTCGGCGATGTTCTTGGCCGCGGGCGGTATCGCCTACGCTCTCGGGACCGACAACCTGCGGGTACTGGCACGGCGCGGCGATGAGGTGTCGCAGCTGCTGTTTGCGTTCGGCATCGCGACGATCAGCGCGATCGGCCTGCCGCCCAGTGGCGGTTTCGTCGCCAAGTGGCAGCTCGCGACGGCGGCAATCGTCGGCGGCGCCTGGTGGTGGGCGGTGGTCGTAGTCGGCGGCGGCCTGCTCTCGGCCGCCTATCTTGGACGCGTCGTTCGCTGCGCCTTTGTGCCCGCTGACCGCGCAGCGACGGGCACCCCCGCACCGCCGAGGTCGCTCTCGCCAGTGGTGACCATCGTTCCGATGGCGTTGGCGCTGATTGCGCTCGGACTCGGCGTGCTGGCGTCCGGCCCACTGGCGCTGCTCGATGCCAGCGCGCCGGCCGCGTTGAGGTCGCCCTGATGCTCGAAGCGTGGCTGCCGCTGGCGATTCTCTCGACGTCGCTGTTCACCGGCGTGGCCATCTTCTGTCTGGGCGAGGAGCGCCACACGGCGCGTACGCTTCTCAACCTCACCGGCGCGGTGCTCAAGCTCGGGCTGGTGGGGATCGTGCTCCTCGGAGTGGCGCGAGATCACGCGTACGAGACGCGGTTGCCGTTCCTTCCTGGCATCGATCTCGTCCTTCGAGCCGACGCGCTCAGCCTCCTGTTCGTCAGCCTGTCGGCTGCGCTGTGGCTGCTCACCACGATCTACGCCATCGGCTATCTGGAAGGGGCTCCCCATCGCAGCCGTTTCTTCGGCTTCTTCAGCCTCTGTGTCGCCGCGACGATGGGAATCGCGTTGGCTGGCAACCTGCCGACGTTTTTCCTCTTTTACGAGCTGCTCACCATCTCGACGTATCCGCTGGTCGTGCATCGCGGCACGCCTGAGGCGTTGCGCGGTGGTGCGTGCTATCTGCGCTACGCGCTAGCCGGCGGCGCGCTGCTGCTCCTCGGCATCGCCTGGCTGCACGGCATCGCCGGGCCAGTGGAATTCCGCGCGCGCGGCGCGCTGGACGCCGTGAAGAATAGTCACCAGACGCACCTGGTGGCGATCTTCGCGCTGCTGATCGCCGGCCTCGGGGTCAAGGCGGCGCTCATCCCGTTCCACCGCTGGCTGCCGGTGGCCATGGTGGCGCCGGCGCCGGTGAGCGCGCTGCTGCATGCGGTGGCGGTAGTGAAAGCTGGCGCTTTCGGCATCGTGCGCGTGGTGTACGACGTGTACGGCGTCGAACTCGCCGATCGCTTGGGCGTGATGTCCCCGCTGGTCGCGCTCGCCTGCGCCACGATCCTCTGGGGCTCTTGGCGCGCGCTCGGCGAGAACAACCTCAAGCGCCGACTCGCCTACTCGACCGTCAGCCAGGTCTCCTACATCACCCTGGGCGTGGCCACGTTCGGGCCGGTCGGGACGATCGGTGGCCTGGCTCATCTCGTGCACCAGGGGTTGATGAAGATCACGCTCTTCTTCTGCGCCGGCAATGTGGCGGAAGCGCATGGCGTCCACTACGTCAGCGAGCTGCGTGGTATCGGGCGCCGCATGCCGTGGACGATGGCCGCCTTTTCGGTCGGCGCGCTCGGCATGATCGGCGTGCCGCCGGTCGCCGGCTTCATCAGCAAATGGTATCTCGGCCTGGGGGCCATCGAAGCCCACGAGTTCTGGGTGCTCGGCGTGTTGATGCTGAGCAGCCTGCTGAACGCCGCCTATTTTCTGCCCATCCTGTACGCGGCGTGGTTTGCCGGTCCGCCGGCGATCGAAGCCGAGGAGTCGGGCCGCAGAGAACTCTCCGCCATGCTGCTGGTGCCCACGGTGCTGGCGGCGATCCTCTCCCTGGCCGCCGGGCTGTTCGCCGCCACGCCGTATAGTCCGTTGGCATGGGCCGAGTTGATCGCAGCGCGAGAGTACGGGCGCTGAACGATGGCGGAGGTGCACCTGCTTCTCACCGCGGCGACGGTTGCCACACCACTGCTCGTCGCGCTCGGGTCGTGTACCCGTCGACTGCGTTGGCTCGCCTGGCGCTGCGTGCCATGGGCTGCCGTCCCGGCATTCGCCCTCGCGCTCTGCCCTGGCTCGCTGCCGATCCTTGAGCTGCCATGGCTCCTGCTCGTGGCGCGCCTCGGTCGTGATTCGGTCGGTGGTACGTTTCTCCTCTTCAGCGCTCTGCTGTGGATACTGGCCGGGTGGTACGCCCGGGCCTACCTCGCCGCGGACGACGCGAGGGATCGTTTCGCCCGCTGCTTTCTCCTCACGATGGCCGGCAACCTCGGTCTCATCGTTGCCCAGGACGTAGCGACCTTCTACCTCTGCTTCGCGACCATGACGTTCGCCGCCTATGGACTGGTGGTGCACGTCGGTGGCGCGCGCGCCCGCCGTGCCGGTCGCGTGTACCTGACCTGCTCGATCGTCGCCGAAGCCCTGCGGGTGGCGGGCCTCCTACTGGCGGTGAAGGCGGCGGGCAGCACCGATCTCGGCGCGGTAGCGGCGGCGGCCGCGAGCGGACCGTCGGCTCTGGTGACGCGGCTGCTGTTGTTTGCGGGCTTCGCCGTCAAGGCCGCGCTGCTGCCCTTGCACGTCTGGCTCCCCCTGGCGCATCCGATCGCGCCCACCCCGGCCAGTGCCGTGCTCAGCGGGGCCATGATCAAGGCCGGCGTATTCGGTTGGCTGCGCCTGTTGCCAGGTGGTCTAGGCGCCTTCCCCGAGCTCGGTGCCGTCTGCGCGCTGGCGGGTGCCTTGGGCGCTGCCTTTGCCGGCGCTGTCGGACTGACGCAGCGAAACCCAAAGGCATTGCTGGCCTATTCGAGCATCGGTCAAATGGGGTTCCTGAGCGTGGGGATCGGGATCGGGTTGATCGAACCGGGGTTGTGGGGCGCCGCGGCCGCGGCGGTCGCGCTCTATGCGATGCACCACGGACTGGCGAAGGCCGCGCTATTTCTGGGCGCCGGACTGATCAAGACTGCCCTCTCGCGCCGCGCCTTGGTCGCCGGGCAGATCCTGCCGGCTCTGGCCCTTGCCGGTGCTCCATTCACCAGCGGGGCGCTGGCTAAGTTCTCCTTGAAAGAGGTGGTTGGTGCGGCGCCCGACTGGCTGGCGACGCCGCTCGGCTGGTTGTTGTCGCTCGCCGCCGCCGGAACGACCCTCTTGATGGCGCGGCTGCTCTGTCTAACCGCTTCGTCCAGGGGCTCGGACGCGAACACCCCAGGCGTGCATGGCGGCGAACGCGAGACGCTGATGCCCTGGTTCGCGGCGATTGCGGCCGTGGCGGTCGTGCCCTGGTGGTTCGCCTGGGAGAGTGCGGTCGTGACGCTGGCGGATCTGCTGCAGGCAAAGGCACTGGTTGCCGCGCTTTGGCCCGTGGTCCTCGGCGGGATGGTTGCCTTCACCATGCGGCACCGGCTGGGAGAGCGCAGCGTCTTCGGGTTTGTCGTTGCACCCGGCGACCTGCTTGGCCTGGTCAGCGCGCTGGCGTTGAGCAGGTCGGGGCGGTGGGCACTGGCGACATGGCGGGCGCGACGGTCGGCGCCTCCTCCGCCGCGGCGCACCGCTGTCGTCCGCCGCACGCTCCGATGCGCTCGCCGCGTCCTGGTTCGTGCCGAGCGAGCACTGCTTCCCTGGCCAGTCCTGGGCGGGGCCTTTCTCGTGCTCGTGGCGGTGTTGTTCGTCACCGCATCATGCGCCGGCGAGCGCGCGGAGGACGGCCGCGAATTGGCGGCAGCCGGTTTCGAGCGAGCGCAGATCGATGCGTTCGGCGAGCGTGTGCATCCCCGATCCGCGGGCACACCCGAGCGCGAGCGCGGGCACCCCGAGCGCCATGGCCGCGTTGGCGTCGGTCGATCCCGAACCGAGGCTGTCGGGGAGACCGAGTTGCCGGTGGACGGCTCGCACGCGCTGCACCAACGGGTGGTCGAGGTCGGTGCGGCCGGCCGGTCTGCGCCCGACGAGGTGACACTCCAGCCGCAGCGGTGAGTCGACGGTGAGGCGGTTGAGTAGGTCCGCGAAGGCATGCAGCTCCGACTCTTGCAACGCCCGGCGCTCGACCATCATCTCGGCGTCGGCGGCGATGGCGTTGACGGAAAGACCGCCGGCGATCGTTCCGATGTTAGCCCCCTCGCGTGCCAGCCGGTCCGCCAGCGCCACCAGGGCGTGGACGGCGCTGGGCGCGCCTCGATCCCACCAGGAGTGTCCGCCGGGGCCGCTGACGCGGATGCGGCCCCGCAGGCTGCCGACGTGCTCGACGATCACGTCATCCAGGCCGTGGCCTTCGAAGGCGATCGCCGTCGCCGGTCGCAGCTCGGCACAGACGTGCAACGCACCGCGCAGATTGCCGAGGCCCTCTTCGCCGACGGTGAATGCGACTGCCACGCCGGGCGGAAGCGCGGCCAGGCTTTCGATCGCCCAGATGGCCGCCATCACCGCGGCCGCGTTGTCGCCGACGCCGGGCCCGACGAGCTCGTCACCGTCGCAATGGGTGGTCAGGTCCGACTCGAGGCTGAAGACCGTGTCGACGTGAACCATCACCAGCAACCGCGGCGTGTCCGCGTCGACGCGCCAGATCAGATTGCCGGCGGCGTCGCGCTGCCGGTGACCGGGCAGATGGCCGATGCGTCGCTCGATCCATCGCAACCGCGCCTCCTCGGCACCGGTGGGTGCGGGGATCGACGCGAGCTCGCGCAACTCACCGGCGACCACCACCTCTGCGACCTGCGCTCCGTCAGCTCGCGTCTTCGCCGCGCGCGGCTCGCTGGCGGGGAATGACGGCCGTGGCATCGATCTCCACCACCCATTCCGGACGCGCCAGCCCGCTCACGACCAGGCCGGTCGAGCAGGGATAGACGCCGCGCAGCCAGCGGCCGATGACGCGGTAGACCGGCTCGCGATAGCGGATGTCGGTCACGTAAACGACGATCTTGCAGATGTCCTCGAGGCGGGCCCCGGCCTCCTCGAGGAGCCGTGCGATATTGGCCATCGCCTGCTCGGCCTGCGCGGCCGGGTCGCCGAGGCCGACGGAGGCGTTGGTGTCGAGGTTCTGCCCGACCTGGCCGCGCAGGAAGACGATGTTGTCGGCGACGACCGCCTGGCAGAGGTCGTTGTCGAGGTTCTGCTCGGGGTAGGTGTCCTTGGTGTTGAAGGGGCGGATCCGCCGGTGAGTCATAAGCGCCGTCAGACAGGTGTTCGCCGCTGGCTGCCGAGGCTGGTGTCGACGATCTCGCCGCCGATGACGACGCAGGCGATGGCATCCTGCCCGACGGCCAGGCACAGCTCGTTCGGATGATCGGCCCGAACAACGGTCAGATCGCCGCGCTTGCCGACGTCGATCGAGCCGCGGTCGCTTTGCAGCCCCAGGGCATAGGCGGCGTTGAGGGTCGCGCCTACGATCGCCTCGGACGGGGTTAGCCGAAACCACGGTGCGGCGATGCCGATCGTGGTGCTCAGCGAGGTGGCGTGGATGGAGGAGCAGTAGTCGGTGGCGATCGCCACCGGCACCTGTTGGTCGATGAGCAAGCGCGCGTTGGCCCGGCGAGCGGTCATGTAGACCAGCTCCGCCTGCGGCAGCAGCACCGCGACCGTGTCGGTGCGCCCCACCTCGAGGATCTCCGCGTCGGGGGTATAGGTGAGGTGCTCGGCCGAGACCGCGCCGCCTGCCACGGCGGTCTGCCAGCCCTGTGAGGTCGCGAACGCGTCGGCGTGCGCCCGGGTCGGGATGCCGAGCTGACGGGAGCGGTCGAACAGACGCGTCGCCTGGGCAGGGGTGAAGAGTCCGCGCTCGCAGGTGATGTCGTGGAACGCCGCGAACCCTTGCTCGATCACCCGTGGCAGCATGTCGAGCACCTCGTCGGTGTAAGCGTCCGCGTCGTCGCCGGCGGGGACGACGTGGGCGCCGAGGAACGAGATCACGAGGTTCAGCGGGGTCAGGCTCCGACTGCGGTGGAGGAGCTCGAGCTGCCGCAGCTCGGAGTCGAGGGTCAGCCCATAGCCGGACTTGACCTCCAGCGTCGTCACGCCGCCGGCCAGAATCTTCCCGTAGGCCGACGCCACGCGCTCGAGCAGGTCGGCGTCCGCGGCCTGGCGCGTCGCCGCGACGCTGGACCAGATGCCGCCGCCCCGGCGCGCGATGTCCTCCAGCGACGCGCCGCCCAGGCGCTCGGCGTACTCCATGTGACGGCTGCCGGCGAAGAGCGGATGAGAGTGACATTCGATGAGACCCGGTAGGATGGTCAGGCCCGAGGCGTCGAGCGTGGCGACGCCCTCGCCCCACTCGCGCGTCACCTCGGCGGTCGTTCCGGCGGCGACGATGCGGCCGCCGCGGATCGCCACCGCGCCGTCGGCGACCAGGTTCAACTCCCCTTGCTCGGCGCCGCGCCGGGCTGCGCCCGTGTCGGTGACACGGGCCAGATGTGCGGCGTGGACGATGTTCAGGTCGCTCATCGGCGCGCCCGGGCCTGGTTCATGCCGACTCGATCTCGGCGCGAGTGGGCAGCGGGTGTGGAGAGCCCGGCGTACTTCCGCACCAGCTCGGCGGGCCCGGCGAAGTCGTAGTTGTTGTAGACCGCGAGCAGGTGGGCGAACGCCGGCGACTGGGCGAACAGTTGGAAAGTGAGGCGGTGACCGGCGTAGTCCGAGTTCAGGAGATCGCGCGCGAAGGCGAACAGCCGGCGGCGATCCTCGGCGGTGACGTCTCCCACCGCCAGGTACTTGTGCAGCCACTTGCCGGACTCGGGGGCGGCAAACGACGCGGCGCTGGGGGTGACGCACAACTGGCCGCCGCACAGATCGCGCGCCAGGTGCATCATCGCCGGCAACTGCGAGCAGGCGAAGACGCGGCCGGTGTAGAGCAGCGCTTGGTTGGGCATGAGGAGGCCGCCGGGGCTGACTTCGGCGCACTCGATCGCCGCCGTCAGGTGCGCGTTGATGCCCTCGCGATAGCAGGCGAGCTCGGCGAGCTTTTCGCGCACCGCCTGGTGCATGGTGATGCCGCTCTGGGAGGCGTTCGTATAGGCGACGCCGACGAGCAGGTCGGCGAAGCGGAGATGGCGCTGGACGAACGGGAACATGCTGTAGCGGTGCAGCGTGGCGCGGATGAACGCCGCGGCGCGCGTGTGGCGGTAGAAGAAGACGTTCTCCCAGGGGATCTCGACGTCGTCGAAGACGATCATCGTATCGACCTCGTCGAAGCGGCTGGCCAGCGGGTAATCCTCGGCCGGCTGCCGGCCGGCGAACGACGAGCGGCAGATGTGCCGGATCCCCGGCGCGCCCATGTCGGCGATGAATCCGACCGCGTAGTCCGAGAGCTCGGCGTTGCCCCAGTCGCCGATCGTCGGCTTCACGAAGGCCTGATTCGCGTACGCCGCGGCGGTCTCGAACTTCGCGCCGCGAATGATGATCCCCCCGTCGGTCTCTCCCACCACGTGCAGGAGGACGTCGGGATCTTGATCCTGCGGGCGTTTCGACCGGTCGCCTTTCGGGTCGGTGTTCGCCGAGACGTGAAACGGGTCGGCGACCGCCGCCCGCCGCACGTGCCGGCGGATGTGCTCGGAGAAGGCCGGGTTGATCTCGTTCAGGACATCCTGGCCGTCGTAGAGCGACCACATCTCGCCCACCGTCTCATCGCCGACGCGCGTGACGATCCCGCCACAGGTGTCGAGCACGGCGTCGACGGCGGTCCGCTTGGCGTGCCAGTCCGCCTTCGTCAGCGGCAGCTTCGGACCCGTCGGGCACCGCTCGCCGGTCTCGGCGTCGGCGTAGGACATGACGTCTCGAGTCGCCGCATCGTGCGCCATGTCATAGATGCGCGCGCGCACGTCGACCATCGGCTTGAACGCCGGGTGGGTGGTGACGTCCTCGACCTGCTCGCCGTCGATCCAGACCACCCGCCCATCGCGGATCGACTCGCGGTATTCGTCGCCGGTCCGGATCATCCGCCGCTGCCGGGACAAGCCCTCAATCGAGCCAGGAAACCTGCGGCTTGCGGCGCGTGTCGACGGTGAGGGTGAAGATGTCGGGACGGTTGTAATGGCCGACCGTGTCCATCGCGTATTGCTCGCCGGCGACGCGGCTGAGATCGAGGTCGGCGTAGATGATCGTCTCCGTGCCCACCACGGGGCCTGCGATCCACTGGCCGTCGGGGCCGATGATGCCGCTCCCGCCGGTCAGGAGCACATCCTTTCCCCCTTCCGGCGCCGCGCCCGCCTGCATTGCTTCCCTGAGCTCGAAGTCCTCCGGAACGGCACTGGCGGGCATGTAGGCGCCGACGACCAGGACGAAGCATCGCCCCTCGAAGGCGTAGTGGCGGCTGGCCAGATGCGCGATCTCGTATCCCCACGGCCATACCGCGACGTGGATGCGCTCGCACCGCGCGTGCATCGCAAAGCGCGTCAGCGGCATCCAGTGCTCCCAGCAGATGAGCCCGCCAAGTCCGCCGTAGGGCGTGTCGACGACGGCCAGCCCGCTGCCGTCTTCACTGCGTCCCCAGATGATGCGCTCGGCGTGTGTCGGGACGAGCTTGCGATGCACCACGACTTGCCCGTCCGGCCTCAGATAGAGGAGGGAGTTGAAGAGCGTGCCGCCCGACAGTTCGTTGATTCCCATCACCACCTCGACGCCGCGCTCGACCGCGACGCTCGACAGTCGTTCGGTGGCCGGGCTCGGCACCTCGACCGACTGGGCGAGCAGTTGCGCGTAGGCCCGCTTGGCCTTCTCGTCGCCCCAGCCCGCGGCTCCGTAGACCCACAGCGGATACCCGGGCACCCAGACTTCGGGAAAGGCGATGATGCGAGCCCCGCCGGCCGCGGCTTCGTTGATCAATCCGACCCCCTTCTCGATCGTCGCGGCGCGATCGAGAAAGATCGGCGATGCCTGCACCACCGCGACGCGGCAGGTCGCGCTTGTCCCTGAGCCTCGTGACTTCTCACCCATGCCTGCTCGTCTCATTCCCAGGGCACTCGCTCGCGCCTGAGGTGAACGCCTCCATTGCCCGTTGCCCTGTACCACCGCGGCGATACGGACCACTCGCCCGAATTTCGAGCGACGGACGATGACCCACCGGGATGGCGAAAGCAAGCGATGCGCGGGCAGGACGGCCCGCGAACACACCCCCAGCCGCGTGGCCGCACGGCACACCGGGCTCGCTGCCCGCTTGCGGCGAACCCGCCGACGTTCGCCTCACTTCAAGGGTTTCCGGTCGGGTGCCGCTTGGCGATCATCCACGCCTCGCCGACCGGGACATCCGATGCGAGCGCCGGGTTCTCCGTTTCGACCGGCCCACACGGCTGCCCGTCCGAGCGCCGGTGATGCCGCGCGCCGCGTTCCAGCGTGACCCGTTGCCCGCAGCGCCCGCACCGCCCTTCCAGATAGCTCTTTCGCATCGCGCCCCACAGCCTACGCCCGCGGCAGTGGGTTGCCTAGCAGCCGGTCGAGAAAGGCCGGCCTCATGCTTCGACGGGCTCAGGGCATATCCCGAGCCCGGCGTTCGTCGACGGGGCGAAAGAGGCGCGAAACGTTTTTCAACGGACTGCTACGCGCGGACCGCGAGCGGGAAGAAGGCGCGCCCGGCGCGCATCTCGTCGAGCAGCCACTCGGCGAAACCGTTCTTGATGACCCACTCCAGCCGGTCGCTGCGCCACTGCACGCGATAGGGATCGAACGCCGGTTGCTGGTCTTGCTGCAAGCGTTGCAGGCTCTCGACGACGTCGGCGTTGTCGCGCGCCACCGCCGGGCGCGCCTGTACCGCCTGCACCCAGCGGGTGAGCCCGGGGTAGCGCGCCGCATCGATCGGGAAGCCGAAGAAGTTCGCGGCCATGAGGTGCGGAAACACCGCGATGTCGGCGAGTGAATACGTCCCGCAGAAGAACTGCGCTTCGCCGAGGCGGTGCTCGAGCTCCGCGTACAGCCGTTCCAGGTCGCGGCCCGCGGCGGCGCGCAGGGCAGGGAACTGCTCGCGGCGACCCATCTCGACGATGGCGATGGCGTACAGCGCGGCGTCGAGTTGGGTATCGGCGAGGTCTTCGATCAGCCGGCACTTGGCGCGTCGCTGAGGGTCGGCGGGGTACAGCGCCGGGGCCGGGTGTCGATCCTCGAGGTACTCACAGATCACCGTCGAGTCGTACAGCGCGCAGTCGGCGTCGACCAGCGCCGGCACCTCCGCCCGCGGATTGACGTGGACGAAGTCCGTGCGATTGCAGTCGCCGTGCAGCGCCCGCACGCGCTCGAACGGAATACCCTTCTCGTACAGTGCGATGCGCACCTTGCGCGCATAGGGGCTGAAGACGTCGTCGTAGAGCGTCAGCATGCGCTCACCCTAGCATGCACGCCGCGCCGGCACGAAAGTGCTGCCCACAACCGCCGAGAAACCGCAGCGCGGTCAAGGAGAGCCTTGGCGGACGGCAACTCCGCCGCCGCTTCATCAACCCCGATGCACTCTCGAGATGACGCCTCCGTACTCACTTCATGTCGAGTTCGCGCAGCGCGCGAAAAAAGTCGGCGGCCGCCAGCGGCGATCCAAAGGTGATGTTCGTCACGCCGCGAGGGGGTGGAAGGAGCGTGCCGTCCTGCAACTTCCACGAATCGAAGCGCCAAGTTTTGGCATCTCCGAGGACCGTCAGTGAGACCCGCGCGTTGAGCGTGACTTCGACGGTGTGCATTCGATTGCCTCCCTCTGTGGCTGCCACGAAAACTGAGCAGCGATCACCACACGCGTTCGTGTCCCCTGCGCGGGCCTTGACGACGCCACCGGACGGAAATTCGACCGCCACCGAGTGTCACGATCCGGCTGCCGGAGCGCAGGTGTCTGCGCGCTCCGAATCCCACATCGCGTTGCTGTCTAGCTCCGCCGCGGCAGATGAGGAAAGCCCTCGGTCGGCCATCCGTGGAGTGGCTATCACTCGATGCGACGGAAGCGGGCGGTGAGTACCAAGCGGCAGTCGCGGAGACCGCACCGCGGCTCGAAGTCAACGTCGTAGGTGGCTCGCCCGGTGGTCGGACTATGGCTCAGATCGACCAGTACTTGCGTCGTGATCGTCAGCGGACAGCCGTCGGCGCTGTCTGACTCCCGCTCGGTATAGGACAGCGTGCCATCAGAGGCGACATCGGCGGAAAAGGCGAAGCTCTCGCCGCCGCATGTCTCGACGACCTCCGCCACTGGTCCCTGCTGTTCGACCGCGTAGTCGCAGTTGAAGGTGCCGGTGCGGATCGCCGCTTGCAGTGCAGCCGTGATCGCCTTTGGGCAGATGGATGACTGGATGCGCACGTGATCGGAGCGCCACACGCCAGAGATGTCGACGCTGTAGGTCGGTGTCGAGGGTGGGCTCGCCGACGGCGTCTCAGTCGCGGTCGGCGTCACCGTGATTGTCGGTGTCGACGGATGCGTAGGTGGGACACGCCACACTCGTACAATGCACTGTTCACCGCTGCGACCAGCTCCGCGACGGTGACGCGCTCGTCACCGTCGGGGTCGGCAGCTAGGCACGCGCCGAGCGGCAGGGCGCTGAGCGCGATGCTCACTGCCGTGACCAACTCGTTCACTGCGACCCGTTCATCTCCGTTGCAGTCGCCCACACAAGGGGTCGGCTGCACGCCGCCTACGGCGCACCACAGCGGCATCGTCGCACCTATCGACACGGGTTAGGTCGCAGTTGCCACCGGCAGCCTGCCTTCGCGGGCGGCCTGCTTCATGGTCGAGTGGTCAAGCTGAGTCAGATCGGCGTAGCCTTCGGCGAACTGGACCAGCGCGTCCGCGAGTTCATCTGATTTCCCGATGTACCCGGCGATCGTTGCCGCGTCTCCTGACTTCGCATGGGCCAGAGCAAGCGCCCAGCCGCACAGCCCCGCGTACTCGACCAGGTGCGCGGGCTGCGTCACGCCAGGCTCAAACTCAGCGCCACCTTTCATGTCACGCAGCTGCCGAACATAGAAGTGCACGCCGTCGAGTTCACCCCACCCAAGGAAGATATCCGGCGAGCCCTGTGTCAGGCGCTGCCCGATTACGACTCGCAACCCCTGGTTCGGTGGAACCGTCGATCCATCGAAGTACGGCGCCAGAACCGAGGGCTGGGCCTCCTTCACCTGCAGGAACAGCGGATCGTCCGCCGAGTTTCCGAGCAGGAACAGTACCCAGCATCGTGTCCCCACACTGCCCACGCCCACCACCTTCTGCGCAACATCGACGACGCGGTAGCGCTTGAGCAGGACGCTGCGCTCCGGGCCAAGCGTTGCGAGATAGGCCTTGAGGAATCGCGCCATGGCATCGCCGATCGGCCGTCTCTTGGACGTGTGGCTGGCGCGCACGATCAGCGGGTGCTGCTCCAAGATGCGCTGGCGGTTGTCGACCAGCTCCGTCATCTTGTCCAATACCTGCAGGTGTCCACGCGTGCGCGCCTTGGCGAGCACCTGTCTGGCGCGGGCGCGCACGTCAGGCGACAGCCTTTCGAGCAGCGCCGAGTCGTCGATCCGCGTGTACCAGACTGCAAGGTGGCCAAGGCGCGCGTACTGACGCATGCTGTCGCGGTAGGCGGTGACCGCCGCATGGGCGGCCCGTCGCTGCTCCTTGCGACTCGCCCCGACGTGACGCTGCGCCACGACGGCGCTTGCGACGAGCCGCTTGAGATCCCACTCCCAGGCGCCAGGATGAGTTTCGTCGAAGTCGTTGATGCCGAACACCAGGTTGCGCTCGGCCGACGCATAGAGGCCGAAGTTGCCCACGTGCATGTCGCCGCAGGCTTGCACAAGGAGGCCGGTACTCGGCGTTCCCGCGAGGTCGGCCGCCATGATGCCGGCGGCCCCGCGCAGGAACGCATACGGAGACGTCAGCATGCGCGCGTGGCGCACGGGGATGAGCGGAGCCAGACGGCTGCGTGCCTGCTGGCGCAGAACGGCAACGACATCGCGCGACCGCGCGTCGGTCAGCGCAAGCTGGGCGTGTGCCGCCCGCGGAGTCGCCTTGCGCAATGCCCTGCCTGCGGCAATGCGCTCGTCTACCGATGCTCGGAGTACATCGCCCGTCCAATGCTCCGCCCGCTTGGCCGGCTTGCGTGAGAACGTCCTCGCCATCGGCGGGGGGGCTCATCAGCGGTGCAAGTCGGGTTTGCCGGCGATCACGAGTCGCGCGCCGGCCCAGCCGGGGCTCATCGCCTCGTACTCGAAGGCCACGTGCGTGACGCGCTGCGGTGCGCCCCGCACTTTGATGGGCGCCGAGCAGCGCCCCGCCTCCAACACCAGCGGCAACCATAGCTTCTGGCGCTGGTCACCGGGCAGCCAGGCCGTCGCATTGCGCAGCCGCACGGCATTCTCGCGGGCACACACTCGGATCTCCGTCAGCGGGCGGTCAGCGTCGAGGATCGCAAGGTCCTTGTCCGCACCGTCGCGGACATGTTGGCTGCCCACGACGACCCAGCCCGGGCTGAGCCTCAGTTCCTTTGCCTCGTCGGCATGAGCTGCGCCCGCCGGTGCCAGCAGCGCCAGCAAGGCAGGGGTCCAAAGTCTTTGTCGCCATCCGGCGATGTTCATCGTCGCCTCCGTGTCATCAGGGTGGACAACCGGCCGGTGCAGATCGACCAGCAAAGCGGTCTTCCGTCCAACGGACCAGATCCGCACCGAACGGCGCATCCGGCGCGACCAGCGACAGGTGGTCGAGTCCCGGATAGCGCCGGTACTCTACCGCCTGGCCGGCGGCGCAACGCCGCGCAACCCAATGCGACTGCACATCGGGTAACACCAAGTCGTCGGACTCGCCCTGCGCGACCAGCAGCGGCTGCGGCAGCGGCCTGTCGGGCGTGTTCTGCGCCAATCGGGCGCCCAAGGGGCCGCCACGAGGGTCCGCGCTGAAGATCGTGCCGCCGAGCGTGAGCGCCTGGATGGCGGAGTACAGCGCCTGGCGCCCGGCCAGGCAGCGGTCAGCCATGTCACGCGCGGCAAGGCGGGCCCATGGGCCGGCCACGTAGTCGGCCCAGCGCACATCGGGATAGGTGCCGGCATAGGCCCGCACGACGTACGAGGTCATGATGCGGCCGACCAGCGTGTGCTGCACGGCATCGATGAGGGGGCGCAGGTCGCTGGCTGGCGCCGCCGCAGCGATTCCGGCCAGAGGAACATCCGGCGCGTAGGTCGGTGCGAGGATGCCGGCCCACAGTGCCGCGTGCCCGCCCTGCGAGTGGCCCCAGACAACGGTCTGCGCGCCGGCGCGCGCCTCTTGCAGGCGGCGCGCCGCGCGCACTGCATCGAGTGCGGAACGCGCCTCCCCCTCCCCGATTAGGTAGGCATGCGGGCCATCGGTCGCCAGGCCGGCATAGTCGGTCGCCACGAACAGCCAACCGTGTTCGAGCAGCGGCGCCAGGGCGGGCACGTTGGCGAAGGGGTCCGCCAGCAGCGAGGGGGCGCACCCCGGCACCGCGCCGGTGGTGCCGTGCATCCACGCGACCACAGGCCGCGGCCCGTCGGGGGCGCTGCGCGAAAGCATGACGATGGCGCTGGACAGTGCCGGCGCGCCCTGCGCGTCGGTGGTGGTGTAGAGGATGCGCCACGCGCGTGCGCCTGCAGGCAGCTGGCGATCGAATGGCTCCTGGCGCAGCAGCGCGCCGGGCTCGGCAGGCACGGCCGCGGGTGGCGTGTAAAAGCCATCGGGTGCGGCCGGGCGCGCGAGCTTCCAGCCTACGGTCGCCGCGACCACGAGCAGCGCGAGCAGCGCCACCACCAGCCAGGCGAGGATGTGGGCAAGGCGCCGCACGGATGGCCCCTCAGCGCCGCGGGTGGACCGACGCGAAGCGCGCCAGGGACTGGCCCTGAGCGTCGAACAGCTCGAGCTGCTCGGCGTCGATGCGCCAGCGCGCCGTCGACGCGAGCGCATCGAGGAAATCGCGCTCTTGCGCCATACTCTGCGGGCAGGCCATCAGCCTGCCGGCTGCACGGGGGAACGACAGGCGGTCACCCTCCACCGTGTAGCCGGCCAGGATGCGATTGCAGGCCGATAGTCCGCATTAGCTGGAGTTGCCGACGGAACATCCCTTATTCGCAGCCCACCGCGAAGGGGTCCGAATGGTCATTCGCGCGCACGCCCCCACCAGCGCGTCGATAGAACGGCCCGCCGGCTGGCGTCAATCGCCCGACAACGCACGGGGTGTCGGGGGCTGGCGCGGGCGCGGCGGTGCGCCGGTACCCGGACGGCCGCGCAATACCGCTCGGCATTCACGTGCCACATTCTGCCGTCGCTCGGCCCCATGAGAATCGCCGCGCTGACTTGGAAGAACCTGGCGACGCTCCAAGACCAGCTCATGGCCGCCGCTGTCGGGGCACCCGCGATCAACCGAGCACTCCACCAGGCACTGCGCGCAATGCTGCGAGAAGCGAAGCGGCGCGGGATTCGGGTGGCGGCAAACTTGTACGACAATAGCCTCTGGCGGCGATTGGATGAGGACACCGACTCGACCCCGGATCCGTACAATCCTGAGGAGCGCGAAGCGATTCTGGAACATTTCCGCGCCAAGAAGCCGGAGTGGTATCCATTCGTGTATTTCCAGTTCTGGCAGGGCGCGCGCCCGAGTAAAGCGACGGCACTCCGGCGTCGGGACGTCAACAGCCCGCCGATCGGTCGCGGTACGGCGCCGCTCACCTCAAGACGGTCGCAGCGGAGCTGAAGACGCGCCCTCGACAGACCCTTGGCTGGATGACACCCACGAAAGTCTTCGGGCGGGCTGGCGCGATGACCGGTTGAGAGCGCCCCGGGTTTGAGGTGTCCACCGAGGTAAGGAGGCATTTGCCAGCTGCCGCCTAGTTTTTCTAGAAGCTCGTTAGGCTGACGGCACTGACAGTAAACCTGTGCAAGCTTCGGGAGTGGCCAACCCCACACCGCCTCATGTCGTTATCTTTCAGATGCTGATGGGCGGCTGCTGGACGACGAAGCTTCTCTGGTTCCCGCCGGAGGGCGAGCAGCAACCCACGAAGGAGGAGCGATGGAGAAGCAGCGGCTCATGCCGAAGAACCACTGGAACTGGAGCATGCCCGTCCCGTTCTCGCAGGGCTGGAAGGTCGGCAACTGCAAGCTGATCTTTGTGGGAGGCCAGATCTCGGCGGACGAGCACGGACGGACGGTCGGCGCCGGCGACATCGAGACCCAGACGCGCAACGTCTTCGAAGGGATCCGCAACGTGCTCCGCGAGGCCGGGGCGGACATGAAGGACATCGTGAAGTTCAACACCTTCTACGTCTTCGACGGCGAGGGAGACAAGCTCACCGAGTTCTGGGAGCGGATGACGAAGGTCCGCATGGAGTTCTTCGAGGAGCCGGGACCGTGCGGGACGGGCGTGCGGGTCGTGGGGCTCGCGTACCCGGATCTCTTGATCGAGGTGGAAGCGATCGCGGTCGTTCCCAACGACGAGGACTGACGAACAGGCTCGGGGAGCCCACGAGCGAAGGGAGGCAGGATGCGGATCGCGATCATCGGCGCGGGGCGCGTCGGGCAGAGCCTCGCGCGCAGGTGGGCGGCGAGGCACGAGGTCGTCATCGGCTCCCGCGATTCCGAGCGTGCGCGAGCGATCGCCGCTGACCTCGGCGCCGCAGGGGCGGGCTCGTACCAGGAGGCCGCCGGGGGGGCCGACGTCGTCGTGTTCTCGGTTCCCTGGTGGGGGGTAAACGGGGCTCTCGCCGAGCTGGGCCCGCTCGACGGCCAGATCGTCCTCGACACGGTGAACCCCTTCACCGACGACTCCTACACCGAGATGGTGGAGTTCGTCGGCACGTCCGCCGCGGAGGAGATCCAGCGCGCGAAGCCCGGCGCGAGAGTCGTGAAGGGCTGGAACACGGTTCACGCCCAGGTGATCGACTCGTCGCCGGATTTCGACGGGGTGCCGGCCACGGTCTTTCTGTGCGGCGCGGATGCAGCCGCGAAAGAGGTCGTGGCGGGTCTCGCGCGGGAGATCGGATATGCCCCGGTGGACTGCGGCCCCCTCTCGTCTGCCCGCTACCTCGAGCCCATGGCGGGTCTGAAGGTGCGCCTCTCGTACGACCTCGGAATGGGAACGGAGCAGGCGCTGAATCTGATCGAACGGTAGTGTCCTCTAATACGACGGCTCTGTTGGGTGAGGCTTTGACCTGTGAAACGAACAACTTCAGCAATAATTCTGGAGAATCGATACAAGAAATACTTCCCGTCGGAGTCGGACATACTGATTCCGGGCGAGGATGAACCAAGTCTTCCTGGTCGGCATCCCGACCAGCAGGAACCCATGGGCCAGGGTGCTGTGTCGTGACCACCCCCCAGTTCGTACCCCGAATCCTGTTGCGACATTCTGTTGCGCGAGGCGAAAGTACGCTCGAACCCGGTTATCCGGAAAAACAAAACCCCCTGATTTCTCAGAGGGTTTCGGAGAGCGGGCGACCGGGGTCGAACCGGCGACCTTATGCTTGGCAAGCAGTCAAAACGCCTGAAAAGTCAATAACTTCAAGGGCCGCTACTGGTCAGAAATGGTCAGTAGCGGCCCGAAAACGCAACCCAGGCGCAACCAGCTACGACGGGCGGCGCTTTGGTAGAGAGCCGCCAGCTCGGATTATCGCCATCTGTTGTTTATCCCGTTCGTACTGCTCGTTCTCCCGCCGTCTAGCCCTCTTTGCGCGTGACCGACGCGCGCGCTCAGCAGCGTCCCTGGCATCGCGCTGCTGCTTCGCCTTGGCGGCACACGCCGCCCGGCAATACTCCCGTTTTCCCTGACGCACGAAGACGCGGCGACAGACTCCGCAACGCCGGAACGGAAAGGGCCGCGCATGGAGCAGTGCGACGAGCTCGCCCAGGAGCGTCTGGTGAGCCTGCGGGTAGTCGTCGCGCAACACGCCCCTATCCATCATCCACGTTACGTCGCCGAGGTGAACACGGTCGGGCTTCACTGCCGCACCGTCGAGCAACCCGCCGATCCAGTGCTGCGCCCTCGTGCGAACCGCTGGCAGTAGCGGGCGGAGAGCATTCGCCGTCCATTGGCGATTCGCTTGAATTCCCGTCTGACCGACAGTCACCAGGTCGGTGAGCTTTCGAAGGTAACGCCGTTCCTCCAAGTGGGAGAGCGGCCCCGGTTTCAGGTTCGCCAACGAGGCGTAAAGCTCGGCCCACGGCGTCAGGTGCTTGTCACGCATTTTCGCGTCTCCGCTTCCCACTCAAATACGTCACGCGTTTTCTAGCAGCGATATACGTGACGTGCAATAGAGACGCTGCATGGACACTCAAGAACAGCGCATTTCTCTTCGCTCTGCTGTGCTCGAAACGGGGTTGAGTTTTTCAACGTTGCGACGGGCGCTGCGTGATCTTGTCGACCCGCTTCCCTGCGATCGCGTCACTCTCTCTGGCGATCCGCGACGCGCGAGAATACTGATTCGTCGCAGTGACCTCGAGCGGTGGTTGCGACGACGCACCGCAGCAGCGACACAGTCTCGCGACGTGGTCGACGAGATCGTCGAGCGACTGCGGTGAGCGCAGCGGTTGATACTACCGTCGACGACGACACCGCGGCCGCCATTGACTTCGGCGCCGGCGCTTGGTCGCGGGGCGGACATCTCGAGCCGCCCGGTGAGGTGACGGACACGGCGGCGCGCAACCTCTGGCGCATGACCGAAGGTGCTACGCGCGAAGCCGTTGCGGTGCTCGACCCCGCAGCAGCGGATCGCGACCCAAGCGCTGCGCGGGTGACAAGCGAGGCGTTGGTCGTGATCGTCGCGCGTGCGCTCGTCGTCGGCGAGCAGCAGTTCGCTTACTCGATTGCAGACGCCAGTGCGGCGCTGGAACTCGCGCAGTCGATCGTCGACGAAGCGGTGCGTCGCCTCGAGCGCGATTCGGTACATCGTGAGCCCAACGGGCACGACAAACGCGACGAAGAGCCATCACGGGCCGGTCGCTTCACGCTTATCGATGACACCGCGATCGAATCCCAACCCGCAACCCCGTGGCGCATCCACCGCATGCTCCAGGTGGGCGGGCTTTGGGTGCTCGTCGGCCCGCCAGGGAGCTTCAAGACGTTCCTCGCGCTGTCGATCGCCTTCTCGGTCGCGTTAGGCCGGAAGTTTCATGGCCGTGAAGTGCGCCCCGGCCCGGTGGTCTATGTCGCTGCCGAAGGATCGGGCGGGCTGGGCCTGCGCGTTCGCGCGCTCAAGCGCGCGCTCGGCGTCGCCGGTCGTGCAGGCGTGCTGTTCCTCACGGAAGCGGTGCAACTGAATGACTCGGAACAGGTGGCGGCCTTCATCGACGCGGTCACGCCGGTAACACCGGCGCTGATCATCTTCGACACGCTCAACCGCAACATCGCCGGCAGCGACGAGAACAGCGCGACCGAGATGGGCGTGATCATCCAGACCGCGGACTACATCCGCCAGCGCACCAGCGCCGACGTTGGGTTTTTGCACCACACGACCAAGGCCGGGAACGTCGAGCGCGGCAGCTCGGTCATTCGCGGCGCGTGTGACACCATGATGCTCGTCACCCGTGACGACGATATCGTCACCGTCAGCGCGGAGAAGGTGAAGGAAGCGGAAGCGTTCGCCGACCTACACTTTCGCGCAAAAGTGATCGAGCTCGAGGACGGCGAGACCTCGTGCGTGCTCGAGCCGATCGACGATGCGTACCAGGCGCGACCGGCGGGGCGACTGCCCGCTAGTCGGCAACTGGCGCTCGATGTGCTGCGCGACCAGGGATCCGATGGTGCGACGTTCGCCGACTGGCGTCGAGCTTTCCCAAAGGCCGAGTCGACGTTCCAGCGCTGCGTCCGCGACCTTAAGGCTTGGGGTCACGTCGTCCAGCGCAAGAGTCGCTACTTCGTCGCAGGTGGTTCAAATGCAACGGTCTGAGAACGTTCAAAGCACGTTCTCTGCACGTTCGGTCACGGTCACACCCTTTAGGGTGACTGTGAACGTAGCGGGTGGACGTTCAGCAGCTGGGGGTAATCCTCGTTGCGATGCACTGCGCCATCACCCTGGTTGCATCCTGGTCGATCGCGAACCCCGTACCCATTCCCTGCACCTCGAAAGTATAGGCGTTCAGATCCTTCGCCCGGATCACCAGACGGCGGCCGAGTCCGTGGCTCTTCACTTCCACAGACGCCAGCGATGCGTAGGGCAGGTCAAGCCGTTGCATGTAGCGGTCATCGTCCCAGACCGCGAACGTGACGCGGTGGGTTGTGCAGGTCAGCACACCAGACAAAATACTCGCGCCCTGCCCGATCCAGATGCCGATGTAGCCGTCGGCACCCTGTACCCAGTCGACCCGCGCGTACTGCTCGATCGACTCCCCCGGCTGCAGCTCAATCGCCCGTGCAAGCTGTTTCATCCCGTAGGGCTCGCCGATCGGCCCGACGTATGTGCACGCGGATACCGCGAGCAGCGCCGAGAGGCTCAGTAACGACCGCCCCAGCATCGGTGCAGCAATGCCACGCTCGAGCGACAACGACCACCCCTATTTTCAGCAGCAGCAGAGTTAGCCCCACTTTTCGCCCTCCGCCGAGGCGATCGAACCTCACCGAGCTGCTGTTGCGGTCGGTGCATCGGGTGCCGACCCCGACGGTCAGCCTTCTGCCGCAACGGCCAACGGCGCCGGTTGCGCGGGTGTTGCGGTTTCAGCCCCGGCAAAGAGCCGCGGCGGACAACGCGGCCGGTCGGGTCCGCCAGCTAACAGCAACGCCAGAACTACGGGCGCTTCCATCGTCCGTCGCGAGCGGAAAGAGCTGCGAAGCGCGGCGATGGACGGCCGAACCACCGAGGCACACATCGTCGCTGCCGAACGCGCCGACCTGCTTGCTGACATCGGCGGTGCGGGCAGGGTGACGGCACAGCAGCGGTGGCTGGCCGACGAGGCGAGCTTTCTGCGCCTCGAGCTGGCCTACGTGCGGACGTTCCTCGCCGATAACCCGCCAATCAGCCGGAAGAAGCGGGCCGCCCATCCGATCCTGAAGGACTACATCGGCTTGGTGAACGCGCTCCGGTCGATTCTGAGCGACCTGGGCCTCGAGCGCCGCGTCCGCGATGTCGAGACCCTGGACATGTACCTGAGCCGCCGCGCGCAGCAGGCGGCTTCTCCCGCAGCGACAGACGCCTCCTTGCGGGGCGCGCAACATGAAGGAGGAGGAGATGCTTAGGACTTACGCGACCGGTTTTCTCGAGTCGACCACGCCGTGCCGGTGCTGCGATGCGCCGGCAGGGACCGAGCAGGCGTTCGTCTACTTCACAGCCGGCGACGGTGCCCCACAGCGCGCGTTGACGTGTACCGAGTGCGGCTCGCTCGAGGTGGACGACCCGTGCCCGAATGTCCCGTACGGGGACCTGCTCCGCTTCTTGCAGCCGATGACGAGCGCCGGCCCCTGTTCTCGCTCGGTCAGCCCGGCCTACGCTGACGACCTTCTGCGCCGTGTCCAGCGCGGGTGCACGCGCGCATTAGCGCTTCCGGCTGACGGCTTTCGCGACGCCTACTGCGGCGAGCTGGCCGAGTTGATGGCGACAGCGGCCGAGCACTTTCGCCGCGGCGAGCGGGTAGACCGCCAGCTACACGAGCATTGAGGACGATTGACCACGCCGTCGCCGGAATTCGCCGGCGCGGACTCGAGGCCGTGCGGGACGCGGGATGTTCGCTCCTCCTCGCCGCACCCGCACGGGCCTCGAGTAACATATGGGGAGCGATGGGGGGTAATTGAGGGTACGATGATAGGTCTAGATTTTCTGCAGAAACAGGTCCGCGACGCCGAGCGTGCGCGTGACCA
Organism: uncultured Binatia bacterium (SeqCode); assembly: GCA_964475125.1. Classification (GTDB taxonomy): domain Bacteria; phylum Desulfobacterota; class Binatia; order HRBIN30; family CADEER01; genus CAYYWP01. Next base: position 27,157 of record CAYYWP010000017.1, read on the forward strand.
CGGGTTGGGTCTACATCGCGAGCTGATGGCCGAGCTCGACGGTATCGACCGCCGGCTCTTGCCGGCGCATCAGCAGGCGACGGCGGCGGAGTTGCGCGGTAAGAAGGCGGCGGCCTTCAGCGACTACCTGCGCCGCGAGCGTGTGTACGAGCGTATCGCCGCCGCGCTGGCGCATGAGCGGGATTGGGCGCCGCGGGCGTACTTGTCGCGCGCACGCTTCACAGCTCCCAGCGCGCCGAGCAGTGACGACTCCTCGCGACTTCTAACCAACCTGTACGAGAGCTTCGAGGCGCACCGTCAGCAGTTCGCGGCCTCGCGCATGTCGCTGGATGCACTGCGCGTCGCGTGGTTCGATGGCGAGGTGGCGCGCAGGTTGGCGCAGATGGCAGTGTTGATGCGCGAAGCCGAATTTCGCTCGGCGAATGGCGACCCGCACGCCGAGTCCCTGGCGCGCGAGATGGCCGCACGGTTGGCGCAGCTCGACTTGCCGGAGCTGACCGAGGCCCGTGAGGCGTTCGCCGCATTGCGCGACATCGAGACCGACCTAAGGGCAATCAAGGAAGCGCTGGAGCACGGCTCGCGCGAGGTGGTCGATGCGATCGAGCGCGCGCAGCGGATCATCGAGTTGCGGGGCTCAGGGACCGAGCTCTCGAGTCGCACGGTCGTCATGAGCGGCGACCCAATCGGGCTGCTGCATCCGGTGGCATCGGCGTAGGCACGTGCTGGCGTGCTCGGCGGGGCAGTGCTCCCGCCGGGTGCGCCGGGGTGGGGTGGTGGTGGTGATGACGATTAACGAGGCGATGCGCGACCGCGCGCTGTTCGGTCCCTGGTTCGGGGCCGAAAGCTGGCGCGCGTGGTTCGTCTTTCTCGCCGTGCTCTTCGGGCTGCCGATCGATGAGGCGGACGCCACGCTCTACCGCACGCACACCGGCCGGCAGCAGCCCCCGGCCGACCCTGCCCGCGAGGGGTGGGTGATCGTCGGCCGGCGCGGTGGCAAGTCACGGATCGCCGCGTTGGTGGCCGTGTACCTGGCCTGCTTCCGCGACTATCGCGCCGTGCTGGCGCCGGGTGAGGTCGGGACGTTGCCGATCGTGGCTGCCGATCGGAAACAGGCGCGCACGATCCTGCGGTACGTCATCGGCTTCCTCGACGCCGTGCCGATGTTGGCGAAGATGGTCGAGGCGCGCACGGCCGAGACGATCACGCTCAGCAACCGCGTCGTCATCGAGGTACACACAGCGAGCTGGCGGACGCTGCGCGGCTATACATTGGTCGGTGCCATCTGCGACGAAATTGCCTTCTGGCGCAGCGAGGACGCAGCAAATCCCGACCATGAGATTCTCGCCGGGCTCAGACCGGGCATGGCGACCGTACCCGGGGCGCTGCTGCTCTGCATCTCGTCGCCGTATGCTCGCCGCGGTGCCTTGTGGGACGCCTACCGCCGTCACTACGGCCAGGACGGCGACGGCGTGTTGGTCTGGCAGGCGCCGACCGCAGTGATGAACCCGCTCGTGCCCGCGCACGTGATCGACAGCGCGTACACCGAGGACGAGAGCGCCGCGGCGGCCGAGTATGGCGCCGAGTTTCGCCGCGACCTCGAAGCCTTTGTGTCACGTGAGGCGCTCGCCGCCTGTGTCGTGTCCGATCGTCGAGAGCTGCCGCCGGTGTCGGGCTGCACCTATGTTGCCTTCACCGATCCCAGCGGCGGCAGTCAGGATGCCTTCACGTTGGCGATCGCCCACCGCGAGGCCGATGGGCGGGCTGTGCTCGATTGCGTGCGCGAGCGCCGGCCGCCATTCTCGCCTGACCAGATCGTGCGGGAGTTTGCCGACGTGCTGCGCCTCTACCGGATCGGCACTGTGCGCGGCGACCGCTACGGCGGGGAGTGGCCGCGCGAGCGGTTTGCCCGCCACGGCGTCAGCTACCTGCCGAGTGAGCGGACGAAGTCTGAGCTGTACGCGGCGCTGCTGCCGTTGTTGAACAGTGGCCAGGTGGAGCTTCTCGACGACCGCCGGTTGCTCGCGCAACTCGCCAGCCTGGAGCGCCGCACCACGCGCGGGAGCGGCCGGGACTCGATCGATCACCCGCCGCGCGGCCATGACGATGTGGCGAACGCGGCCGCGGGCGCGCTCGTGACGGCCGGTGTGCGGCGGTCGGTCGTTGGTACCATCCCGGTGTTTGGCACGGCCTACCCGGCCGGAATTGTTGTCCCACGCGACGGCGATCCGCTTACGACCACTGACCCGCTCCGGGGGCGGCTGTCGTGAATCGCTCAGCAAAGGGCCGAAGGGCGGAGCATCGGAGCATGCGTGTGCTCGAGGCTTCTGGCTACGTCGTGTTTCGATCGGCGGCATCGAGGGGAGAGTTTGACCTGATCGGCGTGTCGGCCACCGACGTGGTGCTCTGCCAGGTGAAGAGCAACCGGGCGCCGTCGCCGGCCGAGCGCGAGACGCTGGCGGGGTTTCGGTGTCCGACCAACTGCCGGCGATTGATCCACGTGTGGAAGGACCGGGCGCGCTTCCCGGTGGTGGCGGAGGTGTGAGGGATGAGCGAGCCGAGCTGTATTGACCTGGCCGAGCGCTTCGGCCGACGGTACCGGATCAGGTACGAGGAACAGGCGACCGAGTGGCCGCCAGCCGACCGGCCCTGGCTGGCGCGGATCGCCTGTCGCTACGGGCATGTCGGGGTGCAGGGCGGCGAGCGGCTCTACGCCTTCACGGATCGGCCCGTGATTGGCCGCCGGCTCCGGGGGCTCCCGTTCGTCGAGCGGGCGCAGGGCGACGCCGAGGTGCGGGTCGTCTTCCACGTCGACCACCTGGCTGCGGTGCTGGCGATCCTGAAGCCGTACCGGCGCCGGCAGGTCTCCGAGGCGCAGCGGGAACGACTGGCCACGATGGGGTGCTCGGCACTCGCTCAGCACCGTGCTGGCGCCAACGTACAGAGTGACTTCTCGGCCCTAGAACCGCCGCAGCCGCTGCCGGAAGGGGTCGGCCGCTAGGGTGGCCCCCATGGCCGTTTTTCGCGTACCAAACCCGTCTCGACTGCTCCCCGGCGCCGACCCGGCCGATTGTCGGGTCGGTGTGTGGTGCGGCGTCGAAGGGCACCCGCGACGGGTACTCGCGGCGGGCGACGTGCGGGCGCTCGATGGGGCCGAGCAGGCTGGCGCTGTCCTAGAACCGCCGCAAACGGCCGGAATGAGGGGGTACTCGGTAGGATGGTCTGCGCGATGAAATGGCAGCCCGTTCCGCTACGCTCCACGCCGCCGTCGCAGCACCGCCACCGCGCCGATGGCAACCAGCAGCGCGAGCGCCAGCAGCACGCCGCTCCGCGAGATGACCGGTGCTGGAGCAGTCGGATCGGGCGAACAATTCCCGGCGTTGCCGGGATTGTCACACGACTCGCCCGGTGGGCAGACGGGCTCGGCGCAGCAGGTATCGTCCACGCAGTTGCCGGACATGCAGTCTGCCGGATCGTTGCAGCCGCCGCCGTTTGGGATGCCGGTGCTGGTGGGTGTCGCGGTCGGCGTGCTGGTCGGCGTATCGGTCACCGTCGCCGTGGGAGTAACGGTGGGCGTGTCAGTTATGGTTGCGGTGGGTGTCGCGGTCGGCGTGTTGGTCGGGGTGTCAGTTGGGGTGGCCGTGGGAGTGACAGTGGGCGTGTCCGTGTCCGTTGGGGTTGCGGTGGGCGTGTCCGTTGGCGTTGCCGTCGGGGTGTCGGTTGGGGTTGCCGTAGGCGTGTCGGTTGGGGTCGTCGTCGGCGTGAAACTGGGCTGGGGGTCGCAAAATCCTTGTTGCGAAATTGTGTTCTGAGAACAAGAATTGAACCCTTCAGGGCAATTGTCGGCAACACCATTCGAACAATCGGGGTCTTCGGTACACCTCACAAAAGTACACATACCCCCAGACGTAGTGGCGCAAAAGCTGACACAGTTCGCGCAAGAACTAGGCTCTTCGCTCTGCCCGCACCCAAAGTCTGTTGTGCAACGGCACACACAACACACAGCCTGCGCGACCGGCACCGAAGCCACGGTCGCCAGTGTCGTCAGGATGGCGACCTGCAGTGCGACCCGAAGTGTCCATCGTACACACCACCGGCAGGAGGTGCCTCGACCAGTGTGGCGCCGAACCCAGCCATCTTCCATGCCTGGCTCCTCCCCAGCCGCATGCATTCGAGGCGTCCATATGCCTCCGTTGCGGCGCCGACTGTGTACTGCAGGCGGGTCAAGGACACAAGGAGATGAGCGTCAGTTCGATCGATGCCTCTAACTGGTGTTGTCCGAGATGCCGGCGGCCGGTGTGACGACCTTCAGGGAGAAGGTTGCCGCCAGTAGATCGCTCCCCACAGAAAACTCTTGTTCGCGGCGATGACATCCGGTCGCTTCGCGTACAGGTCAAGGACCCGGTCTCGAAAGAGTAACGGCTCGACCTCGAGAAGCTTCGCGCGGGCATCGAAGCGGATCGGGACCTTGAACTCCCCGCTCAATTCCCACGAGGAGGCCTTCTCGCCGCGATCGCGCCCCTTCGGCATAGCCTGATGCAAGAGTCCGTTTCTCATGACGTCCCAAAACTTCCCAGCGACTTCCGGCGAAAGGCCAAGGTCGGCCGCAAGCTGTCGAGCTCGAAACTCCTCACAATCGGCGTCGCGATCCACGTCGACTCTTAGGGCATCCGCATAACGCTCGTAAAGCAGGCACGAAATCGCTAGTGCGATGAACCCCCCATCTCGACCAAGCTTCTTCAGGGGATCCCGGTACCACAGATTGAACAGCTCCACCGGGTCGTCCTTGATGAACTGCATCGGCGGAACTCTGCCGGGTTCACCGCTGCGAGTCGGCATCGGCACTGTACCGCCGCGGTACGGAACATGGCCCGGAAATTCGATGAACATCGGAGGGCTGTCATCGTCCTTCGGATTAGTCATTTGTACTCCTGCTCGAGCGCATCGAGGCCACGCCCGATGGCCATCTTGAGAACTGTGCTGCGCGTGACCTTCATCATCGGGTCGCGGCTAATCTTGACGCGTAGCTTGTCGGCTCGCGCGAGAAAGTCCGAGGGGAGCCTCAAGGCTGTCTGGGCGCCGCTCAGTGTAGTCTTCTGCCTCATCCACCCCCACCTCCCTGTCGCGGCAAGGCACTACCATGCTTCCGGTTGACATGCAAAAGGGTTGCGATGTATACCATAGCATCACTTTTACTCAACCGGGGACTGAGGAGGCCCCACACGATGGCGAAGCGGAGCAAAGAGAACGGAACGGGGACGGGAGCATCGGGCGGCAAGCGGCTCAAACTCGCGGACCTCTCAGCGCTGGACCGTGAGGCGATCGTCGTCGAGGTGCTTACGGTGGTGCTCGAAAACACCGACCGGGAGGGTTTGGGGGACCAGCTGTGCGAGCGCGACAACTCCCGGGCGCTCGCGGCGGCGCTGGGGGTGCCCTATCTCAGCATTGAGATGGCGTACTCGGATAACGTGGTGACGCCCGAGGACATCGAGCAGTGGCGGTACTTCGGCGAACGCGAGCAGGCGGTGGCGCGATGACGGCGGCATTGAGTCGCCACGCTATCGACCAGCTGGTGTCTCGTTCGGTGCGCGAGGCGCTCGCCAGCGAGACGGAGAGCCCGGACGGTCAGCGCCGCCTGGCAGCATGGCTCGAGCGGCGGGGGTGGCGCGTGCATCCGCCCACCACGGCGGCGGGGTGCGAGAAGCGGAAGGGGGGTGGGTGATGGCAGTGAAGTTGAAAGAGCGCCGGCCCGGCGAGTGGTGGCTGTATGTCCACCACAAGGGCAAGCGGTTCGCCAAGAAGCTCGGAGGCGACAAGCGGGCCGCGCTCGGCATCAGGCGGGAAGTCGAGCGGCGGTTAGCCGCGGGCGACCTGCGCGTTGGTCGGGAGCCCGAATCGACCGTGCCGACCGTCGAGCAGTACGCGACGCGCTACCTGGCGGCCATCGAGCACACGGTAAAGTATGCCACGTACGTGGACTACGAGACGAGCTTTCGGCTCCGCATCCTGCCGGCGCTCGGGTCGAAGCAGCTCGACCAGCTCACGCGGGTCGACATCAAGGACCTGGCCCTGACGTTGCGCCAGCAAGGGAAGTCGGCGCGGAACGTGCGGAAGACGATTGCCACGCTATCAAGCCTACTGAGCGAGGCGGTGGATGACGGACACATCGAAGCGAACCCCGCCGCTCGACTCGGCAAGCTGTTCCGCTCACCCGAGTTCCGCGAAGGCGACGTGCGCCGCGCCGTCAATCCGCTCACGCGTGAGGAGCTCGCGCACCTGCTCCACACGGCACAAACGCACGCCATCGAACGCGCCGGGAAAGTCGTCTATCCGTACCGCGCGTCGTATCCGTTCCTGCTGCTTCTCGCCCGCACCGGCCTGCGGCTCGGCGAAGCCGTCGCGCTCCAGTGGGGCGACCTCGATCCGCACGGCGGCTTTTTGGAAGTGCGCCGCGCCTTCGTGATGGGTCGCATCACGACGCCGAAGAACAAGAAGACACGGCGGGTCGACCTGTCGACCCAACTCCGCGCAACCCTAGAGCACTTGTGGCACGAGCGCTTCGAGCGCGTCGTCGCCATCGACCCGGAAGCCGAGGCGGCGCTCGAAGCCGAGCGGGCAGGGGCCCTCGACGCCTACGTGTTCAGCGAGAGCGACCGCCCAATGGACCCCGACAACTTCCGCCGCCGCGTCTTCGAGCCCCTATTGGTCGCGGCCGAGATGCGCAAGGTTCGCGTTCACGATTTGCGGCACACCTACGCCTCGCAGCTCATCGCCGCGGGCAAGGAACTGCACTACGTTCAAGAGCAACTCGGCCATCACAGCCCCGCCTTCACGCTCTCCGTCTACGGGCATCTTCTGCCCCGCGACCGCCGGGGCGAGGTCGACTGCCTCGACGACGCCCCCGCAACAAAACGCAACCCAGACGCAACCAGCGTCGCCGACTCATCGGTCACGCAAAAAGAAACCCCGCAACCTGTTGAGATTGCGGGGCTTTCGAGAGCGGGCGACCGGGGTCGAACCGGCGACCTTATGCTTGGCAAGCATACGCTCTAGCCAACTGAGCTACGCCCGCATGTCGCCGGTGAATTAGCCGAGGGTGCTGGGTCTGTCAAAGGGGGCCAGCGGCAGAGAACGGGTCGGGCGCGCGGCCAAGTTTCGCAGAGAGCGTGAACCTTCTTCACCCCGCCGACGTAGTACGCGGCGAGAGCGTGAGGAGGAGATTGCCATGACGGAAATGAAGCGCTGTCCGTATTGCGCCGAGGAGATCAGGGCCGAGGCGACGCGCTGTCGATACTGCCGCAGCCGACTGACGTCGTTCGAGAGCGACCGCTGGCATCGCAGCCATCCGGAGGGACGCGTGACCGGTGTCTCGGCGGCGGTGGCGCGCGCGCTGGCCATCCCGACCGCGGGCGTGCGGCTGGCGTTCATCGTGCTGACCTTTTTTCACTTCCTCGGTCCGATCCTGTACGGCAGCTTGTGGCTGGTGATTCCCAAGCGGCCGGGAGCCGAGTCGCCGCTCGAGCGCCTCCTGCGTTGGGGTTTGGCGCAGGCCTCACGCCTGAGCGGGCGTCCGCTCGGGGGCTCCGGGCCGCCGCGGGTGATGCCATCCTGAGTGCCGCCGCGAAGCGCTAGCATGTACTCGCGATGCCGACCGACGAGGCGCTCGTGGCGCGTGTGGCGACGGGCGACGAACAGGCGCTGCGCGTCTTGCTCGAGCGCTGGCAGCGTGCGCTGGCGCATTTCCTCTACCGCCAGACCGGTGGGCAGGACGTGGAAGACCTCTACCAGGAGGTCTGGGTGCGCGTCGTCGGCGCCGCCGGGCGCTTCGATGCCAGTCGGCGTTTTTCGACCTGGCTCTTTCAGATCGCCGTCAACCTGTGTCGGGATTGGCACCGGCGGCGGCGACCGGACGTACACGAGTCGATCGACGTCCCGGATGCGGTCGGACTGGCCCGCAGCGAATCGGCAATGGACGCCGCCAAGCTCCTGGCCCAGCTTCCCGAAGCCCAGCGCGAGGTCGTGGTGCTGCGCTATTTTCACGACCTGAGCGAGGATGATGTGGCGGCGGTCCTGGAAATTCCCAAGGGCACCGTGAAGAGCCGCATGCACCACGCGATCGCGTCCCTGCAGCGCCTGGTCGCGGCGGAGGCGCAAACATGACGGCGCGCCAGCGTGACGCCCTGGCGGCGCACGTGGCCGAGTGTGAAGCCTGTCGGCCGCTCGCGCCGCCGCTGGCGCGGCTGGCGGCGGCGCTCGATGCCGCGCCGGTCGAGCTCGACGCCGCGGCGCTGTCACGGCAGGCCCTGCGGCGGGTCGCACCGCTGCTCGCGGCTCGGGCGCGGGGGGCGTTCTGGCCGCGGCTGACGCGCGTGCTCGGGATCGCGCTGCTCCCCTTGCCGGTGTTGATCGCGGTCGACGCGGTGCTGCTCGTCTGGCTGTACGGCCAGGTGTCGGCCTGGCTGCCGTCCGGGGTGGCGACCTATCTCATCGCCAGCTACGCGGCGATGGTCAGCATCTGTGTCGGCCTCGTCTACGCCGTGATCCCGCTCCTGCTCGGCCGCAGCGCGCCGCCGGCAGCGAGCCTCGAGGTGGAGGGATGAAAGCCTGTGCGTACTGCGCTGAGTCGATCCAAGACGAAGCGGTGAAGTGCCGCTACTGCGGCAGTGCCCTGAGCGGCTCGGTGCTGACGCGCGAGTGGTTCCGCCACCGCACCGGCCGCAAGATCGCCGGCGTGTGCGCCGGGCTGGCGGCGGAGTTCGGGATCGCGGCGACTCCGGTGCGACTGGCCTTCGTCCTCTTCACGCTGCTGGCCGGCGGGGCCGGCTTGGTGCTGTACGTGGTGCTGTGGGTGGTCATGCCGCTGCGCGAGGGGCCTCCATCCCTGCCCGGGCGGCCGAATGCCGGCGCATTGCCCGGCGCCGCGCCGCCGGCCGCGCTCGGCGAGCCGGGGGAGCGCCGCTGATCGGCCGCCGTCCGTCCGGGAGCCTGGTGAACAGGCAGGTGGACCAGATCGCGCTCATCCTTCGACAAGCTCAGGACAGGTCCTGAGCTTGTCGAAGGATGAGCGGGGACTGCTTGTGATGCGTCTCTTGACGGGCGGTGCGCGAGCTCCTGTGGCGGAAAGACGCCACAGATGAACAGCGAGCGGCGCGTCGGGGCTGAGTCTCGAGTCCCCCCCACCGGTTGCCGCCGGCGCCCCGCGCTGTCAAACTCGGCCCGTTGTGCAGCACGCGCTCGCGACGCTCCTCGCCGCCGTGCGGCGCAGCATCCGCACCCACGCGATGCTGGCCGGCGGCGAACGCGTGTTGGCTGCGGTCTCCGGCGGCCCCGATTCGGTTGGCCTGCTGCTCGTGCTGGCGCAGTTGCGGCGCCGGCTCGGTATCGAGGTCGTGGCCGCCCACGTCAATCACCGGCTGCGCGGTGCCGACTCGGACGCCGACGAGGCCGCGGCGCACGAGGTGGCGACGCAGCTCGGCGTGCCCTTCGTGCGCGCCGCGCTGCCGCGCACGCTCGGCCGCGGCGGCAACCTCGAGGCCCGCGCCCGCGCCCTGCGCTACTCCGCCCTGCACGAGCTGGCCGCCGCCCACGGGTGTACCAAGGTTGCCACCGGTCACACACTCGACGACCAGGCCGAGACCGTGCTGCTGCGGCTCATCCGCGGCTGCGGCGTGCGCGGCCTCGGCGCGATTCGACCCCGTCGCCGCGACGGCGTGATCCGGCCGCTCATCGGCTGCCGTCGCGCCGACGTACTGACGGTCGTGAAGCGCAGCGGGCTGCCGTTCCGGATCGATCAATCCAACGCCGATCCGCGCTTCCTGCGCACCCAGGTGCGGCAGCGCGTGCTGCCGTTGCTGCATGAGCTCAATCCATCCATCGCCGTCGCCTGCGCCAACCTGGCCGCCGCGGCGCGCGCCCAGCGCGCCATCGTGGCGCGCTGGGCAGAGGCCGAATTGGCGGCCGGAGCGCCGAACGGCCGGTTGTGCGGGCGCTGGCTGGCGGCCCAGCCGGGCGCCGTACGCGCCGTGCTGGCGCGACGTTGGCTCCTGCGCAGCGGACTCAACCGGCGGGCGCTGGCGATGCGCCACGTCGAGGCGGTAGTGGCCTTGGCGGAGTCCAGCCGCGGCCGCGGCGAGGTCCATCTCAGCGCTGGGTGGCGGGTACGGCGCGCGCGCGGCTATCTCAGCCTCGGCCGCGATGACGGCGGCGTACGGAGCCGTCGCGAGAAGCTGTTTTGAGGCGTTGCCGCTGCATAGGTGCCATGTTAGGGTTGCTCCGATTATCGAGCGTGTCGGGGGTTGTGTGAATCAGTTTTCGCGAAACGTCGCCCTCTGGCTGGTGCTGGGGCTGATGATTCTCCTGCTCTTCCAGCTGCTGACCAAGCAGCAGACGAAGTTGCAGGAGATCAGTTACAGCGCCTTCATCGCCGCGGTGGAGAAGAACGAGATCAGCGACGTCGAGATCGTCGGGCAGAACATCCGCGGCCGCTTCCATAGCAACGAGCGCTTCACGACCTTCGCGCCCGAGGACCCGGAGCTGA